>JACRIZ010000111.1 GCA_016235765.1 Rhodocyclales bacterium
GCCTCGTTCTACAAGGGCTGGCTCTACGGCGGTGGCCTGTCGTCGCAGGCGATCATGTCCTACGGCGATTTCCCGGACAAGGCCAACGACCATTCGACGCCCAACCTGCTGCTGCCGCGCGGCGCCATCGTCGGCGGCGACCTCAAGAAGGTGCATGAAGTCGACCTCAAGGATCCGGAGCAGATCCAGGAATTCGTCAATCACTCCTGGTACAAGTACGCCGACGAGAGCAAGGGCCTGCACCCGTTCGACGGCGTTACCGAACCCCACTACAAGCCGGAAGGCCCCAACTTCAAGGGCACGCGGACGAAGATCGAGAACCTCGACGAATCGGCCAAGTATTCGTGGATCAAGGCGCCGCGCTGGCGCGGCCATGCGGTCGAAGTCGGCCCGCTGTCGCGCATGGTGCTGGGTTACGTGCAGGGCAAGCAGTACCCGTTCATCAAGGACACCATCGATGCGGTGCTGAAGAAGCTCGACGTGCCGGTGACGGCGCTGTTCTCGACGCTGGGCCGCACGGCGGCGCGCGGCATCGAGTGCCTGTACTGCGCCGACCTGCAGGTCAGCCAGTTCGACAAACTGATGGCCAACATCAAGGCGGGCGATTCGTCCACCGCCAACGTCGAGAAGTGGGACCCCTCGACCTGGCCGAAGGAAGCCAAAGGTGCGGGCTTCACCGAAGCGCCGCGCGGCGCGCTGGGCCACTGGATCAAGATCAAGGACGGCAAGATCGACAACTACCAGTGCATCGTGCCGACCACCTGGAACGGCAGCCCGCGCGACGGCAAGGGGCAGATCGGCGCCTTCGAGGCATCGCTCATGAACACGCCGCTGGCCAAGGCCGACGAACCGCTCGAGATCCTGCGCACCCTGCATTCCTTCGATCCCTGCCTGGCCTGCTCGACGCACGTCATGAGCCCGGACGGCCAGGAAATGAGCTCGGTGAAGGTGCGCTAACCGTTCCAAGGAGACTGCCATGCTCGCGCAACAAGACGCATTCGAGGCGGAACGGCAGGCCCGGCTGGTCAAGGCCATCTATGTGTATGAGGCGCCGCTGCGCCTCTGGCACTGGGTGAATGCCTTGGCCATCACCGTGCTCGCCATCACCGGCTACCTGATCGCCAGCCCTTTCCCGAGCCAACCGGGCGAGGCAAGCGAGAACTTCCTGATGGGCTACATCCGCTTCGCGCACTTCTCGGCCGCCTACGTGTTCGCCATCGGCTTCCTCGGCCGCATCTACTGGGGCTTCGTCGGCAACCACCATGCGCGGCAGATTTTCATCCTGCCCGTGTGGAGCGGCAAGTGGTGGACCGAAGTGTTCTATGAACTGAGGTGGTACCTGTTCATGGTCAAGGAGCCGAAGAAGTACGTCGGCCACAACCCGCTGGCGCAACTGATGATGTTCCTGTTCTTCACCATCGGCGCGGTGTACATGATCTGCACCGGCTTCGCGCTCTATGGCGAAGGACTGGGCCTCGGCAGTTGGGCATCGAACATGTTCGGCTGGGTGATCTCGGCGGTCGGCGGCAACAGCCAGCAGGTGCATAGCTGGCACCACATGGGCCTGTGGGTGACGCTGATCTTCGTCATCGTGCATGTGTACGCCGCCATCCGCGAGGACATCATGAGCCGCCAGAGCCTCATCTCGACGATGATCTCCGGCTGGCGGATGTTCAAGGACTAGCGCGATGGATGACTACGCCAGCGACGTGCTCGTGCTCGGCATCGGCAATCTTCTCTGGGCCGACGAGGGCTTCGGCGTGCGTTGCGCCGAAGTGCTCGCGCAGGCCTATGAGCTGCCGGCGACGGTGCGGGTGATGGACGGCGGCACGCAGGGCCTGTATCTGCTGCCTTACGTGCAGCAGGCGAATCGGCTGATCGTCTTCGACGCCGTCGATTACGGACTGGAACCGGGGACCGTGAAGCTGGTCGAGGACGACGAGGTGCCGCGCTTCATGGGCGCCAAGAAGATGAGCCTGCACCAGACCGGCTTCCAGGAAGTGATCGCCGCCGCCATGCTCACTGATCAGTGTCCCGAGCGCATGCTGCTGATCGGCGTGCAGCCCGAGGAACTCGACGATTACGGCGGCAGCTTGCGCGATGTGGTCAAGGCGCGGGTGCCGGAGTGCGTCGAGGCGGCGGTGGCGCGGCTTGCGGAGTGGGGATATTCCGCCACGAGGCGTGTTACCACGGCTGACTTTTCAAACGACGCCCTGGCGATGGGCGCCTACGAAGCCGGCCGGCCTTCGCACGAGTCCGCCTGTCGCATGGGCGACGACCGCTTTCTGACGGCCTGACCATGTGCCTCGGCATCCCCATGCAGGTCGTCAGCGCCGAAGGCCACACAGCGGTCTGCCGCGGTCGCAACGGCCTGGAGCGCATCGACACGCTGCGCACCGGTCCGCTGGCAGCGGGGCAGTGGGTGCTGAGCTCGCTCGGCGCGGCGCGCGAGATCATCGACGCCGAACGCGCGGCGCAGGTCGAGTCGGCGCTCGATGCGCTGACCGTCGTCCTCTCGGGCGAGGGCGACGTGAATGCTCTGATTGCGCACCACTTCGCCGACCTGGTGAACCGCGAACCGCAACTGCCGGAATTCCTCCGGCCCAAGATGGAGATGGAAACATGAGCCTCTACAGCAATCCCACGCTCGCCCGTCTGGGCGAACATTTCCAGCGCCTGAGCAGCCAGCACGGTTGCGTCGTCCTCGATGCCGACAGTTTCGACGAGTTCATCAACGAACCGGGCGAGAGCCTGATCCTGTTCAGCGAAGACCCGCAGCGCGTGCCCGAGACCTGGGATATCGCGGTGATCCTGCCCGAACTGGTCAAAGGGCTGCCGAAGAAGCCGCGCGTCGGATTGCTGGCGCCGCTGGATGCGCACGCTGTCTCTTCGCGCTACGGCATCCGCCTCTGGCCGGCATTGCTGGCACTGCGCGGCGGTGCCTACCTCGGCGTGATCGAAGGACTCAAGGACTGGGGCGTCTATGCCGGGCATTTGCCGCAACTGCTGGCCGCGCCCGAGAGTCGCCCGCCCACCATCGGCATCCCCGTCCAGACCGTCGGCGCCAGCGCGTCGTGCCATTGAGGAGTTCGACCATGTTCTCGTTTCCCATTCCCGTCGTCGCCGGTCGCATCGGTCCTGGTACGCAGCCCGAGGAAGAGTTGCCGCTCAACATGCTGGGCGTGCCGTCGGACATGCATACCTTCCGGCCGCCAGTGATCGACTCCGAGGCCGACCCGGAGACCTATCGCGCTGCGCTCGACGTGCTGCGCCACGTGCTGGCCGGCCTGGAGACGCTGACCGGCGAGACGGCGCAGCGCTTCCGCCTGTCCGCGCTCGACCTCGATCCGGCGGTGTTGAAGGAGGTGAACGAAATGCTCGGCCAGGGGGAGGTGAGCATCCTCACCGAGGGGCTGACGGCGCAGGAGACCACCTTCACCGGCCTATGGCGCGTACGCGGCGCGGGCATCGACGACATCGAGGCGGGTGCGTTTCCGGTTGCCTTGCGCAACTTCGCCGCGGCCCGGCAGATGCCCGCCGATCCGCTTGAGCCACCACCGGCCAACCTGATGAACGCGCCCGCGCTGCTGGCCGAGATCCGCGATGTTTCGGCGCGCTGCCGGCCCGGCGATGCCGCACACGTGATCAACCTCTCGCTGCTGCCGGTGACGCCCGAGGACACGGATTACCTCGACACCATGCTCGGTCGCGGCGGCCTCTCGGTGCTGTCGCGCGGCTTCGGCAACTGTCGCATCACCGCGACCGCCTACCCCAACGTCTGGTGGGTGCAGTACTTCAACTCGATGGAAAAGCTGATCCTCAATTCGGTCGAGGTGGTCGACGTGCCGGCCGTCGCGCTGGCCGCCGCCGAGGATTTCGCCGACAGCCGCGTGCGGTTGGCCGAGTGGATCGAATCGCTGGCGACTGCGCTATGAGGTTCCCGGACAACGCTTTCGAGCGTACCGGCACGGCGGTTGCCGCCTCGGCAGGCGCGCGCTTCGAGTGCGGCGTCTGCTGGCACGTCTACGACCCGGCCGAGGGCGACCCGGTCTGGCAGGTGGCACCCGGCACCCCCTTCGCGGCGCTGCCCGAGCACTGGACCTGCCCGAACTGCGAGGCGGCGCGCGAACGCTTCCTGGTACTGCCGAATGTCTAGTGTTGCCGGACTCGAGGCGGCGTTTCGGCGCATCGCCGCCACGCGCATGGCCGGGCTGCCGATCAACCATCCGCGCCTGGCCGTCGAGGGCGTCGGCTTTCGGCTCTGGGAGGGCAAGTGGCTGGGCGTGCTGGTCACGCCCTGGGCGGTGAACCTGATACTGCTGCCAGAATCAGATGCCGAGTTCGCGAAGCTGGCCACGGATCGCCGCCAGACCTGGCGCTTTCCCTCCGGTGAGTACGACTTCATGGGCAGCGCAGAGGAAGAGTGCGGCGCCTTCCAATTCTGTTCGCTGATTTCGCCGATTCCCGAGGAGGGAGTTCCGGACCAGGCAGCCGCGCATTCACTGGCGGCGGAAGTCCTGGCCCGGCTTTTCACCGACCCGGCTGACGAAGTGGTCATGGCGCCGGCGAAGCCTGAAACCGCGCCCCGTTCGCTGTTTTCCGGGCAATTGAGTCGCCGCGGTTTCCTCAGCGGCGGTCTGGCCGGGTAAACTAACGGCTTACGGTTTCCCGCCTCGCTGCCATGCATGAAATGTCCCTCGCCGAGGGCATCCTCCAGTTGATCGAAGACGCCGCCCGCGCCGAGAACGTCCAGCGGGTCAGCGCGGTCTACGTCGAAGTGGGGCAACTCGCCAGTGTCGAAGTGGAGTCGCTGCGCTTCTGCTTCGACGTGGTGATCAAGGACAGCGTTGCCGACGGGGCGCGGCTGGAAATCATCGACATGCCGGGTACGGGCTGGTGCATCGATTGCAGCCAGTCGGTACCGATGAGCGACAAGCTGGCCGGTTGTCCGCGCTGCGGCGGCTATCGCGTGCAGGTGACGGGCGGCACGGAAATGCGCGTCAGGGAACTCGAAATCGAGTAAGGAGCATCACGATATGTGCACCACTTGCGGCTGCGGCGCCGGCGAAACGAAGATCGAGGGTCATGCCCACGACCATGATGATGAGCACGGCCATGATCACCATCACGGCCACGCGCACAACCCCTACGCGCCTCATCAGCGTGCCAATCACAGCCACGCGCCGGGCATGACCCAGTCGCGCATGCTCAAGATCGAGCAGGACATCCTGTCGAAGAACGACGCCTACGCCCGCGAGAACCGCGCCTTCCTGGCCGGCCGGCGCGTCTTCGCGCTCAACCTCGTTTCCAGCCCCGGCTCGGGCAAGACCACGCTCTTGTGCAAGACCATCGAGATGCTGAAGGGCAAGACGACGGTGGCGGTGATCGAAGGCGACCAGCAGACCAGCAACGACGCCGAGCGCATCCGCGCCACCGGGGCGCCGGCGATCCAGATCAACACCGGCAAAGGCTGCCACCTCGATGCCCATATGGTCGGCCACGCCATGCACCAGATCGACCTGCCCGAGCGTTCCTACCTGATGATCGAGAACGTCGGCAACCTCGTCTGCCCGGCCGCCTTCGACCTCGGCGAGGCGCACAAGGTGGTGATCCTGTCGGTCACCGAGGGCGAGGACAAGCCGCTCAAGTACCCCGACATGTTCCGCGCCGCCGATCTGATGCTGCTGAACAAATGCGATCTGCTGCCGCATCTGAGCTTCGACGTGGACCAGGCCGTCGAGGCGGCGCGGCGCGTCAATCCGGCCATCCAGGTGATCCGCGTTTCCGCGACCACGGGCGAAGGCATGGACGACTGGCTCGGCTGGCTGGAGCGCTCGCGCGGGTGACATGACCGCTGCCTGCCGCATCCGCGTCACCGGCCTCGTGCAGGGCGTCGGCTTCCGGCCGCACGTCTGGCGGCTGGCGACGGAGACGGGGGTGCGCGGCTGGGTGCGCAACGATTCCCAGGGCGTCGAGATTGCCGCCGAGGGTGAGCAGCTTGCCGATTTCCTCGAACGCCTGCAGCGCGAGGCGCCGCCGCTGGCGCGGGTCGACCGCATCGAGACCCGCGAAGCCTCTCCCGAACATTTCGCCGATTTCGCAATCGCCGAAAGTCAGTCCTCGCAGCACGCCACTACGGCCATCGGCCACGACACTGCCGTCTGTGCCGACTGCCTGGCCGAGATGTTCGACCCGAAAAACCGGCGTTTCCGCCACGCCTTCATCACCTGCACGCACTGCGGACCGCGCTACACGGTGACGCGCGCGCTGCCCTACGACCGGCCGCAGACCAGCCTGGCGCCTTTCCCGCTCTGTCCCGAGTGCGAGCGCGAGTACCGCGATCCTCGTGACCGCCGCTTTCACGCCGAAACCACCTGCTGTCCCGTGTGCGGTCCGCAACTGCGCCTGCGCGACATGGCGGGCAAGGCCATCGCGGGCGACCCGGTTGCCGAAGCGCTGCGCCTGCTGAAGTCGGGCGCCATCGTCGCCATCAAGGGCCTGGGCGGCTTCCATCTCGCCTGCGACGCGACCAATGCCGCGGCCGTCGCCACGCTGCGCGAGCGCAAGGCGCGCGAGGAGAAGCCCTTCGCGGTGATGGTCGCCGACGCGGCGAGCCTGAGCCGCTACGCCGATCCGAACCAGGACGATGTTGCGCTGCTGGAATCGCGCGAACGGCCGGTGGTGCTGGTGACCAAGCGGCCGGGCGCCGACGACCTCCTGGGTGGCGTGTCGCCACGGCTGACTTTTCTCGGCGCCATGCTGCCCTACACACCGCTGCAGCACCTCTTCTTTCACGAGGCGCCCGAGCTGGCGCTGGTGATGACCAGCGCCAATCCGGGCGGCGAACCGCTGGTGATAGCCAACGACGAGGCACTGCAACGGCTGGCCGGCATTGCCGATGCCATCCTCGACCACGATCGCGAGATCCTGATCCGCTGCGACGACAGCGTGCGCACGGCGACGCAACTGATCCGCCGAGCCCGCGGCTACACGCCGCGGCCGATCAAACTGTCGAAGTCCGGCCGGTCGGTCCTGGCGCTGGGCGGCTGGTACAAGAACACGATCTGCATCACGCGCGGGGACGAAGCCTTCGTCTCGCAGCACGTCGGCGATCTCGACAACGCGGCGACGGTCGGCTTCCTCGAAGAGACCGTGGCGCACCTGCTGGGCATTCTCGAAGTCCAGCCCGCCATGATCGTGCACGACCTGCATCCCGATTTCGCCTCGACACGGCTGGCGGTGCAAACGGCCGCCGAGCGCGGCATCCCGGCGCTGGCCGTGCAGCACCACCACGCCCACATCGCCGCGGTGCTGGCCGAGCACGGCCATGACGGTCCGGCGCTGGGACTGGCGCTCGACGGCGTCGGCTTGGGCAGCGACGGAAGTGCCTGGGGTGGCGAACTGCTGCGCGTCGATGGCGCCGCCGTCAAGCGCCTCGGCCATCTCGCCGAGATTCCGCTGCCCGGCGGCGACCGCGCGGCGCGCGAACCCTGGCGCATGGGCGCGGCGGCGCTGCACCTGCTCGGGCGCGACGGCGAGATCGAAACACGCTACTCCGATCAGCCGGGCGCGGCGACGATACGGCAGATGCTGGCACGCGGTACGAGCTGTCCGGCCACGTCGAGTTGCGGCCGCTGGTTCGACGCGGCGGCGGGACTGCTGGGCATCAAGCCGGTGATGGCCTTCGAAGGTCAGGCAGCCATGCTGCTTGAAGGGTTGGCCGCGGCGCACGGCCCGGTCGCACCGATGGCCGGCGCGTGGTCGATCGGCGCCGACGGTACGCTATCCTTGATGCCGCTCATGGCGCTTCTGGCCGATATCGACGATGCTGGCTGGGGCGCTGTGCTATTTCAGGACACTTTGGCGGCCGCATTGGCGGAATGGGTTTCGGCAGCCGCCGAACGTGAGAAGATGGACACCGTGGCGCTCGGCGGCGGCTGCTTCCTGAACCGCCTGCTCGCCGCGGATGTGCGGCGTCGCCTCGCGGCGGCGGGATTGGAAGTCCTCGAAGCGCGGCAAGTGCCGCCCAACGATGGTGGATTGAGCCTGGGCCAAGCCTGGGTTGCATTGCATACGGAGTACTGAACATGTGTCTGGCAATACCGGCCCGCGTGGCGGAAATACTTGACGGCGACCAGGCCGTGGTCGATCTCGGCGGCGTGCGCAAGGACGTCTCGCTGGCGCTGGTCGACGGCGTCCAGGTCGGCGACTACGTGATCGTGCATGTCGGCTATGCCTTGAGCAAGCTCGACCCCGAAGAGGCGCTGCGGACCTTGGCGTTGTTCGCGGAGATGGGCGAGCAGGCGAGCCCGGCGTGAAGTTTGTCGACGAGTTCCGCGACGGCGGCCTGGCCAAGGGGCTGGCCGCGACCATCGCCGCCGAGGCGAGTCCAACACGGCGCTACAGCTTCATGGAGTTCTGCGGCGGCCACACCCATGCGATCTCGCGCTACGGCGTCACCGACCTGCTGCCGGCCAACGTGCGCATGGTGCACGGCCCCGGCTGCCCCGTCTGCGTGCTGCCGATCGGCCGCGTGGACATGGCCATCGAACTGGCACTGCGCCACGGCGTGATCCTGTGCACCTACGGCGACTGCCTGCGGGTGCCGGCTTCCGACGGCCTGTCGCTGATGAAGGCGAAAGCGCGCGGTGGCGACGTGCGCATGGTCTATTCGAGCGCCGATGCGCTGAAGGTTGCGCAGGACAATCCGGGCCGCCAGGTGGTTTTCTTCGCCATCGGCTTCGAGACGACGACGCCGCCGACGGCGGTGGTGATCAAGCAGGCGGCGACGCTCGGCCTCGACAACTTTTCCGTGCTCTGCTGCCACGTGCTGACGCCTTCGGCGATCAGCAACATCCTCGAGTCCCCCGAGGTGCGCGAGCTGGGCACCGTGCCCCTCGACGGCTTCATCGGCCCGGCCCACGTGTCCACCGTGATCGGCAGCCGGCCCTACGAGTTCTTCGCCGAGGAGTTCAGGAAGCCGGTGGTGATTGCCGGCTTCGAGCCGCTCGATGTCATGCAGGCGATCCTGATGCTGGTGCGGCAGGTGAACGGAGGCCGCGCCGAGGTCGAAAACGAGTTTTCGCGCGCGGTGTCGCGCGACGGCAACCTCAAGGCGCAGAACCTGGTGTCGGAGATTTTCGAACTGCGGCGCGAATTCGAATGGCGCGGGCTGGGTCTGGTGCCGTATTCGGCGCTGAAGATCCGCCACGAATACGAACGCTTCGACGCCGAGACCCGCTTCCCGCTCGGCTACCGCAGCGTCGCCGACCACAAGGCCTGCGAATGCGGGGCGATCCTGCGCGGCGTCAAGCGGCCGCAGGACTGCAAGCTGTTCGGCACCGTGTGCACGCCCGAGAATCCGATCGGCTCGTGCATGGTTTCTTCCGAGGGCGCCTGTGCGGCCCACTATACCTACGGCCGCTACAAGGACGCCGCATGAGCAAGGTAAGAGAGAACTACGTCCGTCCCCTCGATCTCAAGCATGGCCGCGTCGACATGACGCACGGCTCCGGCGGCCGGGCGATGGCCCAATTGATCGAGGAGCTGTTCGGCCGCCATTTCGACAACGAATTCCTGCGCCAGGGCAACGACGGCGCCAGCCTGCCGCTGCCGGCGGGCGGCCGGCTGGTGATGTCCTGCGACGGTCACGTTGTGTCGCCGCTGTTCTTCCCCGGCGGCGACATCGGCTGCCTGTCGGTACACGGCACCATCAACGACGTCGCGGTGATGGGGGCGCAGCCGCTCTATCTGGCGGCGAGCTTCATCCTCGAAGAGGGCTTCCCGTTGGCCGACCTGGCGAAGATCGTCGAGTCGATGGCGCTGGCGGCGAAGCATGCGGGCGTGCCCGTCGTCACCGGCGACACCAAGGTGGTCGAGGCGGGCAAGGCCGATGGCGTGTTCATCACCACCACCGGCGTCGGCGTGGTGCCCGCAGGCGTGGCGCTGTCCGGCGACCGCGCGCGGCCGGGCGACGTCATCCTGCTTTCCGGCACCATCGGCGACCACGGCATGGCGATCATGGCGCTGCGGGAAAGCCTCGGCTTTTCGGCGCCCATCGTCTCCGACACCGCGGCGCTGCATGGCCTGATCGCGGCGATGCTGGCCTGCGGCGCCGACATCCGCTGCCTGCGCGATCCGACGCGCGGCGGCCTGGCCACCACGCTCAACGAGATCGCGCGCCAGTCGGGCGTCGGCATGATGCTCGACGAGGCCGCCATTCCGGTGAATCCGGAAGTGGCCGCCGCCTGCGAGTTCCTCGGCCTTGATCCGCTCTATGTCGCCAACGAGGGCAAGCTGATCGCCATCGTCGCCGATGGCGACGCGGACAAGCTGCTGGCCGCGATGCGCGCGCATCCGCAGGGCGCCCGCGCGGCGAGGATCGGCACCGTGCTGTCCGACGACCACCATTTCGTGCAGATGACCACCGGCTTCGGCGGCCGGCGTATCGTCGATTGGCTGACCGGGGAACAACTGCCGCGGATTTGTTGATGCGCATCCTGTTCCTGACCCACAGCTTCAACAGCCTGACCCAGCGGCTCTACGCCGAACTGTCGGCGCGGGACCACGAGGTCTCGATCGAGTTCGACATCAACGACGCCGTCGCCGAACAGGCGGTCGATCTGTTCCGGCCGCAGCTCATCGTCGCCCCATACCTGCGCCGCGCGATTCCGGAGAGCATCTGGGCTAAACACGTCTGCCTCATCGTGCATCCGGGCATCGTCGGCGACCGCGGTCCGTCGGCGCTCGATTGGGCAATCCAGGACGGCGAGGCGGAGTGGGGCGTGACGGTGCTGCAGGCCGAGGCGGAGATGGACGCGGGGCCGGTCTGGGCCACGGCGAGCTTCCCGATGCGGCGGGGCCGTAAGGCCAGCCTTTATCGCAGCGAGGTGACCGAGGCCGCGGCGCAGGCGCTGATCGAGGCAGTGACGAAATTCGCGGCCGGCGGCAAGCCGGTGCCGCTCGTTCAAACCAATGGGTGTGGCAAACTGCGGCCGCTGATGCGCCAGACCGACCGCGCCATCGACTGGCAGCGCGACGACAGCGCCACCGTGCTGCGCAAGATCGATTCGGCGGATGGTTTCCCGGGTGTTGCCGACCAACTGTCCGGCGAACCCTGCCATCTGTTCGACGCCTGGCCCGAGGCAAAAGTCAGTCGTGGCGATGCGCCACCCGGAGCAATCATCGGCCGGCGCGAGACGGCATTGCTGCGCGCCACTGCCGACGGCGCGGTCTGGATCGGCCACGTCAAGCGCAAGGACGGCATCAAGCTGCCGGCGACGGTCGCCTTCGCCGAGCAGGCTTCGAAGCTGCCGGAACTGCCGCTCGACAGTTGGTGGTCGGCATCGCACACCACCTGGCAGGACATCCGCTACGAGGAGGCCGACGAGGTCGGCTTCCTGCACTTCGAGTTCTACAACGGCGCCATGGGCACGGCGCACTGCGACCGCCTGCGCGCCGCCTTCGAATGGGCACGCGGCCGGCCGACCCGCGTGCTGGTGCTGATGGGCGGTGCCGACTTCTGGTCGAACGGCATCCACCTCAACCTGATCGAGCAGTCGGCGAGCCCCGCCGACGAGTCCTGGGCCAACATCAACGCCATCGACGACCTGGCCGAAGCCATTCTGCGCTGCGACGACAAGCTCACGGTGGCGGCGCTGCGCGGCAATGCCGGCGCCGGCGGGTCCTTCCTGGCGCGCGCGGCCGACCAGGTCTGGGTGCGCGACGGCGTCATGCTCAATCCGCACTACAAGAACATGGGCAACCTCTACGGCTCGGAATTCTGGAGCTACCTGCTGCCGCCGCGGGTCGGCAGCGAGGGCGCCAGCGCGATCATGCAGCAGCGCCTGCCCATGACGGCGCGCGGGGCCGTGGCCGCCGGGTTCTACGACGCCTGCCTGGCCGGCGACCAGGCCGCCTTCCTGGCCGACGTGGCGCGGCGTGCTGCAGAGTTGGCGTCAGTTCCGGACTTTGTCGACCGCGTGCGCGACAAGCAGCGCCGCCGCGCGGCGGACGAGGCGGCCAAGCCACTGGCCGTGTGGCGCAGCGAGGAACTGGAACACATGCGGCGCAACTTCTTCGGCTTCGATCCCAGCTACCACGTGGCGCGCTGGCATTTCGTGCGCAAGTCGCCGCAGTCGTGGACGCCGCGCCACCTGGCGCGACATCGCGAGCTCGGCTGGAACATTCCCGCCTGACGGGATACCATCCGCGCAGAACCCTACTGCGGAGAGAGACATGTCCTGCCGGATCACCCTGTTGTTCAGCGATGGCCAGGAACTGGAAACCCTGGTGACCGACGCCGAAATTGCCCGTTTCGATCACGACTCGGCGCACCAGTGGCTGGGGCATGAGTTCGAGGAGGCCGGCTGCGTGCCGAGCAACCCGATGGGCAAGCTGCTGGCGGCCGACAAGATCATCACGCTCGCCAAGAGCCGGACGCGCGCCGTCTTCGAGAGCGATTCGCCCTGGGTGCGCAATTACCTGGCGGCCACTGCGGCGGCACTCGGCCGCCCGGTGGTCAGTATCAACCTGGTCGACCACACGCTCGGGTTCTGATCTCGTGGAACGCTTCACCATCTCGCTGGACGAGGACCTGGCGCGCGAGTTCGATGAACTGATCGCCAGGCGCGGCTACCAGAACCGCTCCGAGGCGATCCGCGACCTGCTGCGCAGCCAGTTGGAGTCGGCGCGCCAGTCGGGTTCGGCCGGCGACTACTGCGTCGCCAACCTGTCCTACGTCTATAACCACCACGAGCGCGACCTTGCCGAGCGGCTCACCGAGCTTCAGCACGGCCACCACGACTTGACGGTGGCCACCTTGCACGCGCACCTGGACCACGACAACTGCCTGGAAAGCGTGATCCTCAAGGGCTCGGTCGGTTCGGTGCGCGCCTTCGCCGACACCCTGATCGCCGAGCGCGGCGTGCGCCACGGCAGCCTCAATGTGGTGTCGGTCGAAGTGGACCAGGGCCGCCACAGCCACGGCTACGCGCCGCGCGGCAAGCTCGCCGCCCATCTCCATTTACGCCCCAAGACCTGATTGCCGTCAGGGCTGTCTCCCATCGGCGACATCTGAGAAAAGGCGGGCTTCAGGCGCTCTAATCCCAAGGGTCGGCAGCAGACGAAAGCGTAGCATCAACGAAAATTTTGCCACGCTGCCGCGTCGATCCGATTTGGGATACGGGATGGGAGATGAAAGCCTGAAGGTTCACTTGTGGTCGCGCTTGACTTTCGCGGCCCGCTTGACCGTGGGAGCCGCGATCGTCCTGGCGGCTTCGGCGGCGATCCTGCTGGTAACCGTCACCGTTCGCGACGCGCTCTCCCTCAGCGGCGAACTCGAGCGCCAACTCCAGATCGACATCTCGTCCTCCCTGCCGGCCATCGCGGGCGCCGTGGCGGCAAGCAACGCCAACGCCGTGCGCGAGATACTTTCCACCCGGCGCGGCCAAGCCAATGTTCGCCACATGGTCTGGCGCGGTACCGACGGCGTAGTCGTCGACGTGGCGGGCGATGTGACACCCTACTTTGCGCCGGCGTGGTTCGTCTCGGGCGTCGGCGTCACCGAACCAGTCGCTTCGCGGGTGCTGATCAACGGCGGCCGCAACTACGGCACGCTGATGGTCTCGATGTCCACCGCTGCGGGCGTCAATCGCCTCTGGACCGGTTTCCTGAGCCATCTGAACCTTCTCGCGCTGGCGGTCGGCCTTGAATTCCTCGGCATCGTCCTGATCCTGCGCTCTGGCCTGCGGCCGCTCGAAGGCCTGATCGCCGGCGCCCAGCGCCTTGGCGGTGGCGATCTGTCGGCGCGCATTGCGCCCAGCGGTGGCCCGGAGATGCGCCAGACCATCGCCGCTTTCAACGGCATGGCCGAGAACCTCGGCAGGACGCTGCAGGAATTGCGCCGCAGCCACGAGGAGTTGCGCATCGCCGCCACCGCCTTCGAATCCGAGGAGGGCATGATCGTCACCGACACGCAGCAGGTGATCCTGCGCGTGAATCGCGCCTTCGTCTCCATTACCGGCTACGAGCCCGAAGAGGCGCTCGGCCAGACGCCGCGCATGCTGCAGGCCAGCGATCTCGACGACGCCTACTACCAGCAGACCTGGCGTACGGTCGAGCGCGATCGTTTCTGGCAGGGCGAGCTCTGGAACCGGCACAAGCAGGGGCGTTTGTATCCGGTCTGGCAGAGCATTTCCGCGGTGGTGACGCCCGAAGGCCGGATTACGCATTTTGTCGTGGCGTTCAGCGACATCTCGCAGCGCAAGGAGGCCGAGGAGCAGATCAGAAACCTGGCCTTCTTCGATTCCCTGACCCAACTGCCGAACCGGCGCCTGCTGATCGACCGCCTCGGCCAGGCCGTGGCGTCGGCGACCCGCCAACACCAGTACGGCGCGCTGTTGTTCCTGGATCTCGACTACTTCAAGCTGCTCAACGACACCGAGGGCCACGAGGCGGGCGACGAACTGCTGATCGAAACGGCGCGGCGCCTGCGCAATTGCGCCCGCGACGGCGATACCGTGGCGCGCCTGGGCGGCGACGAGTTCGTGGTCATGCTCGAGGATCTCGGCAGCGACGAAGCGATTGCCGCCGCCGATGCCGAGGCCACCGGGCGGCGCATCCTGGAAGCGGCGGCGCTGCCTTTCGCGCTGCGCGGCCGCGAGTACCACGGCACGGTAAGCATCGGCATCAGCCTGTTCGACGACAAGCAGCACAACGTCGACGAACTGCTCAAGCGCGCCGACGTGGCCATGTACCAGGCCAAATCGAGCGGCCGCAATCGTGTCTGCTTCTTCGATCCGGCCATGCAGCAGTCGCTGGTCGAGCGGGCGGCCATGGAAAGCGAACTGCGCCGCGTCGTCGCGCAGGGGCAACTGGTCCTGCACTACCAGCCGCAGTTGGACGACCACAACCGCATCCTCGGGGCCGAAGCGCTGCTGCGCTGGGAGCATCCGTTGCGCGGACTGGTGCCGCCTGCCGAGTTCATTCCGCTCGCCGAAGAGACCGGCCTCATCATCCCGATCGGCAACTGGGTTCTGGAGACCGCCTGCCGGCAACTCAAGGAATGGTCGCAGAACGACCGGACGAGCGACCTGGTGCTGGCGGTCAATGTCAGCGTCAAGCAGTTCCATCAGTCGGACTTCGTCGAGAATGTCCAGCGGATCGTCGAGCAAAGCGGTGCCAACCCGCACCGACTCAAGCTGGAACTGACCGAAAGCGTGATCGTCGACGACATTGCCGATACCATCGAGAAGATGAAGGCCCTCAAGGCCTACGGCATCGGTTTCTCGATGGACGACTTCGGCACCGGCTACTCCTCGCTGTCCTACCTGCGACGCCTGCCGCTCGACCAGTTGAAGATCGACCGCTCCTTCATCCACGAGATCGAGACCAACACGGGCGATGCCGTGATCGTCAAGACCATCATCGCCATGGCGCACGCGCTCGGCTTGGATGTGATCGCCGAGGGCGTCGAGAAGGAGGCGCAGCACCACTTCCTCAATCTGAACGACTGCCCGGCCTACCAGGGCTTCCTGTTCGGCCAGCCGGTGCCGGTCAGCATCTTCGAGAAACTGCTCGAAGAACGGTAGGCGACGAACGACGATGACAGGATCGTCCGTCCTGCCGGATCGCTCGGCCGCCGAGCAGGCGCGGGTCGAAGGCCTGTTGCGCGAGATTTTCGACCAGCGGATACGCTTCAATCACTGGCTCGGACTGAGGGTGCATTCGCTGGCGCCGGCCGCGCCGCAGTTGGCCTTCGACATGCGCGACGAACTGATCGGCAACTTCGTCCAGGGCCGCCTGCACGGCGGCATGATCGCCGCCACGCTCGACACCGTCGGCGGCCTGGCCGTCGCGGTGGCCGTCGCCGAGAAGCACAAGAGCGAAACGGCCGAACAGATCGGCCATCGCTTCAACCGGGTCGGCACCATCGACATGCGGGTCGATTACCTGCGACCCGGCATCGGCCGCGGCTTCGTCGCCACCGGCCGGGTGATCCGCCTCGGTGGGCGCATCGCCTCGGTGCAGATGATGCTGGAGAACGAGGGTGGCGAAACCATCGCCACCGGCACTGCGGCCTACGTGATCACCTGATCCGGCCGGCTACCTGGACGACGTACCGTCGGTGACGGGAGCGGGTTCCCGGCTGCCGCCCTTGACGGAACTTCCCACGTCCTTGGCGGCGTCGCGCACGGCGTGACCGGCCTTGATCGCCGTGTCCTTGGCGGCGCGGCCGACAGTCACTGCCGTATCCTTGACGGCATGGCCGACGCCGACGCCGGCATCCTTGGCGGCATGGCCGATTTCAACCGCCGTATCCTTCACGGCACGGCCGGCGCCCGCGGCGGCCTGACCGATGCTTTCGTCGGACTTGGCCGGTGCCTGGCTGTCCTCCGCCCGTCCGTAACTGACATTGCTGAGCAGAATCATCAACATGACGCTGAGGCTGGTGGCGATTTTTCTCATGGGTCTCTCCGTGTCCACTACTTGATCGATTCTATAGGACTCGCGCCCGGGATCGAGGTTCTGTCGCCAGGGGGCGACTCGATAAAAAATGCTGGCACCAGTAAGAACAATGGGTATAGACTTCTTACCATGGATATCGATCTTCCCGCCGAATGGTCCGCCCTGTGTCTGCTGGTGTTCGCGTTGGGCGCTCGGCACGGCCTCGACGCAGACCACCTGGCCGCCATCGACGGCATGACGCGCTTCAATGCGCGCGTCCGGCCGGGCTTGGCGCGCGTCTGCGGCACGCTGTTCTCGGTGGGCCACGGCGCGGTGGTCGTCACCATTGCCCTGACCGTCAGTGCGATCGCCGGGCATTGGCAGGCGCCGGCTTGGCTCGAGGTCTCGGGTTCGCTGGTTTCCATCGTGATCCTCACCGGCCTGGGTTTCGTCAATCTGTATGCAGTGTTGAACACGGCACCCGATGAGGTGGTCCAGCCGATCGGCCTGCGGGGGCGCTTCCTGGGGCGTTTGCTGCGCGTCGATCACCCCGCGGCAGTCATGGCAGTCGGCGCGATGTTCGCACTTTCCTTCGATACCGTCAGCCAGGCGTTGCTGTTCGCGCTGACGGCCGAGCAGTTTGGCGGGTGGCGGTCCGCCCTGCTTCTGGGGCTGCTGTTCATGTCCGGCATGTTGCTTACCGACGGCATCAACGGCTTCTGGATTTCGCGCCTGATCCGGCGCGCGGACCAGACGGCCAGGATCGCGTCGCGCGCGATGGGACTGGTGGTTGCCATACTCAGCCTCGCGGTCGCCGGCTTCAGCTTGGCGAAGTGGTCGCTGCCCGCGATCGACGCCTGGGGTGAGGGCAAGGACCTCGCCCTCGGCATGGGGGTTATTTCCGTCATTGCGGCGAGCTTCCTGTTCGCCATGTGGCTGGCGCGGCGACCGATCTCGACCGCGCGCTAGGCAATGAGCGGTTTCGATCCAGGGCGTGTCCGCCTGCGCCTGACCATGGTTGCCGGCACGGTCGAGGCCGCCGCAGTGGCCTGCGAGCGTCCGGACGTGGCGCGGCTGCTGCGCGGCCAGCAGGCCGACCAGGCCGTGGCGCTGGTGCCGCTGATCTATTCGCTGTGCGGCAAGGCGCAAGGCATCGCGGCGCAGGCGGCACTGGCCGCAGCACGCGGCAAAGCCACCGAAGCGCATGTCGATGCCGAGGCGCTGGCGGAGGCCGCGCGCGAGCACGCCTGGAAGCTGCTCGTCGATTGGCCGCGACAACTCGGTGTCGCCCCTGACGAAGCGCTCTTCGTTCGTTTGATGCGCGCGGCGCCGGAGCAGCGCGCCGAACTGGCGGCCGAAGTGACCGAACATCCTTTGCCCGCGGCCATGCGGGCCAAGCTGGCAGCCACCGATATCGATCGGTTGTTCGCAGACCGTATCGCCGCGCGCCTTGGCGAACTGCGCGATTGGCTGCTGGGCCGACCCGGCACGCTGGGCTCGCTACGGGCGGCCGGCATCGGGCCCGGCGTCGGCGAGGCGGATATCGAAACCGCGCGCGGCGCGTTGACCCATCGGCTGGTGCTGGAAGGCGACCGGATAGCGGATTACGCGATCACCGCACCGACCGACGTGCACTTCGCGGTGGGCGGCGATGCGGCTCGCTGGCTGGAAAGGCTGAAGGGGCTGCCGCGGGTGGAAGCCGAGCGCCAGGCTTTGCTGCTGGTGCTGGCCTTCGATCCCTGCGTACCCTGGGACTGCGCTACAACCTAGGCCAGTTCGTCGGGTTCGAGCAGGCGCTCGATGATGGCGATCCGGTCCTTCAACTGCAGCTTGCGCTTCTTCATCCGGCGCAGCAGCAATTCGTCGTGCGGCGCCTGCGTCTCTTCGAGGCGTTCGAGGGCCTCGTCGAGATCGCGGTGCTCGACACGCAATTCCAGCAGTTGTGCGAGCAGGTTCTGGGGTTCGTCGTTGGCGGAATTCGGCATGGCAGGGCTATGGTAGCCGGTCAGGCGTAGGCCTTCAAGGCTGTCGCCATTTCGTCGCGCACGGCGTCGCGTAGTGCCTGCGGCGCCAGCACCTCGACGTCGGCCCCGTGGCGCAGCACGTCCATCACCAGTTCGGTTGGGTTCGAGTAGGGCAGTTCGAGGATGTAGCGGCCCTGCGCGTCGGTGGACGCCTTCTGGCGCGGGTGCCACTGCTCGGTGGCCACCCAGCGTGCCGCCTCGGGCGAGAAACGCAGCCGCGCCCATTGCAGCTCGTTGCCGGAGAAGATGCCGTAGCCGGCGCCGAGCACCTCATCCAGACGCGTCGCGGGCACTTCGCGCGCCTTCGTCTCCAGCAGCGCGGCATGGCGGACGGCGTCGATGCCGAAGCTGCGGATTTCCTCGCGCAGGTGGCACCAGGCGTCGAGGTACCAGTTGTCGCGATAGAAGACCATGCGCTGCGGCGATACCTCGCGTTCGGTTTCATCGTCGCGGCCGCGGTTCCAGTGGCGGAGGGTCAGGCGGCGCCGCTTCAGCAGCGCCGAGGCGATCACCTCGAAGTAGCGCAGGTCGGCATGGCGCTTGGCGGCGTGCACGATGCGAATGCGCCGCGTGACCTCCTCGGGTGCGTCGTCCTGGCTGCCGAGCAGGCTCTTCAGGCGCGTCTGCAGCGGCGCAATCTGCGGTCCGAGCAGTCCGGGCTGCACCTCCTCGAGCAGGTTCTGCATCATCAGCAGCGCGTGGATCTCCGAGGCGTTGAACCAGAGGCCGGGCAGGGCGAAACTGCGGGCGTTGCCCGGTGGCGCGTCGAAGCGGTAGCCGCCTGCCTCGCGGTCGTAGACGATGGGCGCGTTGAGCCGGTCGCGCAGATACTGGAAGTCGCGCTTCAGCGTCGCGCGCGAGACTTCCAGTTCGACCCGGATGTCGTCGAAGCTGGCGACGCGGCGGTCGTGCAGCAGTTGCTCAATTTTGTAGAAGCGCTCGGTGCGATCCATGCGCTATTCGATGCGGCAGACTTCGGCGAAATCGAAGCGCGGGCCACGCGGGTAGACCCTGGCCGGATCGCCGTAGCCGATATTGATCAGGACGATCGACTTGACGCGCGTGCCCGTGAAGAAGGCTGCGTCGACCACGCTCGAATTGAAGCCGCCCATCGGTCCGCAGTCGAGGCCCAGCGAACGGGCGGCGAGGATCAGGTAGGCCGCCTGGAGCGTGCCGTTTACCAGCGCGGTGTGCTCGATCAACGCCTCGTTGCCCACGTACCAACTGCGCGCATCGGTCGCGGGATAAAGCCGCGGCAGGTGTTCGAAGAAATCCAGGTCGCGGCCGACGATGGCGGTGACCGGTGCCTTCATGGTCTTGTCGAGATTGCCGGCCGAGAGCGCCGGGCGCAGTTTTTCCTTCGCCGCGGGCGAACGGGCGAACACGACGCGCATCGGGCAGCCGTTGGCGCTGGTCGGTCCCCATTTCATGAGCTCGTAAAGCGCATGCAGCTTGTCGTCGCCGACCGGCTCGTCGCGGAAGCCGTTGAAGGTGCGGGCAGTGCGGAACAACTGGTCGAGCGCGGCATCGGGAAGCTTCTGGTTCATCACATGATCCTCAGTGGCGAGTCGCGATTGTAAGTGCGACTGGCATGGATAACCGCTCGTGCGTCATGGGTGGGCAAACTTGATGGCAGTCAAGGAAGAAGCCGACTACAAGACTATACATTCACGCCCACGCTGCGAACCGCAGTCCATTACTTATTCCCATGGAGGTGTCATGGCCGGAACCTTTACCACTTCGATGGCGCGGAACATGTTTTTCGGCGGGACGGTCTTCTTCCTGCTGGTGTTTCTAGCGCTGACATTCCAGAACGAGCAAATCATTCCCCAGCGCGACCAGCGTGCGCAGTTGGACGCGAACCCCGCCATCGCCGCGGGCAAGAAGTTGTGGGAGACCAACCAGTGCATCGGTTGCCACACCCTGCTTGGCGAAGGGGCTTACTTCGCGCCGGAACTCGGCAACGTCTACAAGCGTCGCGGCCCCGAGTTCATCAAGGCTTGGATCAAGACGCAGCCCACGAATACGCCGGGCCGCCGGCAGATGCCGCAATTCAACTTCACCGAGCAGCAACTGGATGAACTCGTCGCGTTCCTCAAGTACGTGTCCGAGATCAACACATCCAACTGGCCGCCCAACATCGAAGGCTGAGACCGGAGGAACATGACTATGCAATATAAATCACAAGCGGTCGCCAGGCTGTACTTCATCGCCGCCATCGGCCTGTTCGTCGCCCAGATCCTGTTCGGCCTGATCATGGGCCTGCAGTACGTGGTCGGCGATTTCCTGTTTCCGGCCATTCCGTTCAACGTGGCGCGCATGGTGCATACCAATGCGCTGATCGTCTGGCTGCTCATGGGCTTCATGGGCGCGGCCTACTACATGGTGCCCGAGGAGTCGGAGACCGAACTGTTCAGTCCCAAGCTGGCGGTGCTGATGTTCTGGGTATTCCTGGCGGCAGCGGCGCTGACCGTGCTCGGCTACCTGCTGGTGCCGTACGCGGGGCTGGCAAAGATGACCGGCAACGATCTGCTGCCGACCATGGGCCGGGAGTTCCTCGAGCAACCATTGCCGACCAAGGTGGGCATCGTCGTGGTGGCGCTGGTCTTTCTCTTCAACATCACCATGACCGTGCTGAAGGGCAAGAAGACGGCCATCAGCCTGGTGCTGCTGCTCGGTCTGTGGGGTCTGGCGCTCTTCTTCCTGTTCTCCTTCTACAACCCCGACAACGTCGTCAAGGACAAGTTCTACTGGTGGTGGGTGGTGCACCTGTGGGTCGAAGGCGTGTGGGAGCTGATCCTCGGCGCCATCCTGGCCTTCGTGCTGATCAAGGTGACCGGCGTCGACCGGGAGGTGATCGAGAAGTGGCTGTACGTGATCGTGACGCTGACGCTGATCACCGGCATCATCGGCACCGGCCACCACTACTACTGGATCGGCACTCCCGAGTACTGGCAGTGGTGGGGATCGATCTTCTCCGCGCTGGAACCGATCCCGTTCTTTGCCATGACCCTGTTCGCCTTCAACATGGTGAACCGCCGCCGCCGCGAGCATCCGAACAAGGCGGCGACGCTGTGGGCGCTCGGCACCGGCGTGATGTCCTTCCTTGGCGCCGGTGTGTGGGGCTTCCTGCATACGCTGGCACCGGTCAACTTCTACACCCACGGCACGCAGATCACTGCGGCGCATGGTCACATGGCCTTCTACGGCGCCTACGTGATGGTGGTGCTGACGATGATCTCCTACGCCATGCCGATCCTGCGCGGTCGCGCCGCCAACCCCGGCAAGGCGCAGGTGGCGGAGATGTGGGCCTTCTGGCTGATGACGGTGTCGATCGTCTTCATCACGCTGTTCCTCACCGCCGCCGGCATCCTGCAGATATGGCTGCAGCGCGTCGCCGCGACGCCGATGTCGTTCATGGATGCGCAGGACCAGGTGGCGCTGTTCTACTGGATGCGCGAGTGGGCCGGCGTGGTGTTCCTGACCGGCCTGGTGGTGTACATCACCAGCTTCTTCGTCAAGGGTGAAACAGCCAAGGCATGAACCCGGGGCAACTCGCATTGGCGGAAACCCCGGCCCTCCGGCCGGGGTTTGCCATCGGGGCGGCGCACTCCCGGCAGCCGCCCGGGGACCTGGCGATCTGGGTATTCATCCTCGCCGAGCTGCTGGCGTTCGGCGTCTTCTTCATCAGCTACGCGGTGACCCGGCTGCACAACGTCGCATTGTTCGACGCCATGCAATTGACCCTGGATCGCAACGCGGGCGCGCTCAATACCGTGCTGCTGATCGCCGGCAGTTGGTGCGTGGCGCGCGCGGTGGCGGCGATCAAGGCCGACCGGCGTGCCGCCGCGGCTGACTTTCTTCTCGGAGCCATCGCCTGCGGCGGCGGCTTCCTGGTGGTCAAGCTGTTCGAGTATTCGGCCAAGTTCGAGGCCGGCATCAACCTGGCGACCAATACCTTCTACATGTTCTACCTGTCGCTGACCTTCTTCCATTTCATGCACGTCATCCTCGGCATGGTCATCCTGTTGGCCGTGTGGCTGAAGGCGCGCCACGGCGCCTACTCGGCGGCCGAGCATCACGGCATGGAAACCGGTGCGTCCTACTGGCACATGGTCGACCTGGTCTGGCTCGTTCTTTTCCCGCTGGTCTATGTGATGCGATGAACGCGCGGCAACTCGACCTGATATTCGCGGCCCTGGTGATCGGCACCGGCATCACCTGGTGGCTGGGTGAAACCGGCCATGCCGGACCGGCCGCGGTGGTCGCCATCCTGGCCATCGCCGCCGTCAAGGGTATGCTTATCATCCGCGACTTCATGGCCTTGCGCGGCATCGGCTTCTTCTGGCCGGCCATGGTGATGGGCTGGCTGTTGCTGGTGCAGGGCATCATCCTGGCGACCTACTGGAAGGGACACTGATGGACATGCGCGCAACGACTGTGGAACTGCCGTACTACGAGGCCGCCGGCAACGAGGTCGACCTGTTCGAGCACGCCTGGCGCAACCGGCTGCCGGTGCTGATCAAGGGACCGACGGGCGTCGGCAAGACCCGCTTCGTCGCCTACATGGCGGCCAAACTGGGCCTGCCGTTGTTCACCGTTGCCTGCCACGACGACCTGACCGCGGCCGACCTGGTCGGCCGGCACCTGATCGGCGACGGCGGCACCTACTGGTCCGACGGCCCGCTGACGCGCGCTGTGCGCGAAGGCGGCATCTGCTATCTCGACGAGGTGGTGGAGGCGCGCAAGGACACCACGGTAGTGATCCATCCGCTCGCCGACCATCGCCGCGTGCTGCCCATCGACCGTACCGGCGAGCTGCTGCATGCGCCGGACAACTTCATGCTGATCGTCTCTTACAACCCCGGCTACCAGAATTTCCTGAAGGGCATGAAGCCCTCGACGCGCCAGCGCTTCGTGTCGCTGCGTTTCGACTTTCCGGCGGCCGCGCGCGAGGAGGCCATCCTGCTCGGCGAGACTGGCTGCGAACCGATGGTGGCGAAGCAACTGGTGTCGATCGGCCGCAGCCTGCGCGCGCTCAAGGACGTCGATCTCGAGGAAGTCGCCAGCACCCGCCTGCTGGTCTATGCCGCGCTGCTGATCCGCGACGGCCTCGATCCCGTCGAGGCCTGTCGCGCCGCCATGGTGGAAAGCCTGACCGACGACGTCGAGGTGGCCGAGGCGCTGATGGAGGTGGTTCTTGCCACCTTCGGCCGCTAAGCCGGCGGGCCAGGGACTGGCTGTCATCGCCGAAACGCTGTTCCTGGCCAACCTGCTGCTGGCGCCCGGACTGGCGTTCGTCGCCATCGTCTGGCTGTGGCGTAAGCACCGCGATGCGGCACCGCTGGCGCGCTGCCATCTCGAGCAGACCTTCTTCGTCAGCCTCTGGGGCGGCGTCCTGCTCGTCGTCGCGTGCGCGGCGATCCTGCTGCTCGGCGGCCTCGACTGGGAATGGACCTGGGTCGTGGTGATCATCTACTTCACCTGCGTCCATTCGACGCTGGTCCTGCTCGGCGTGGTCGGACTGTCGAAGGCCCTGGCGGGCAAAGCCTATGTCTATCCCCTCATCGGCCGCCGCTGTGCGTAGGTACATACCGATCAAGCCGTGGTCGGCGCAGTCGGCCCCGGGCGCCGCCGGGTCCCTGCAGCGTCGCCGGCTTTGGTGGCAGGTCGGCTTCTTCGTCCTGTTCGTCGTCGCGCCGGTGTTCGACATCCTGCGCTACGACCTCCAGGCCGGCCACGCCATCGTGCTCGGCATGGACTGGCGGCTGGGCCTCGACGACTTCTTTGCCGGTCGCATCGGTGCCACCGAGGCGGGACTCAACATCCTGCTGCGCCTGTTCCTGCCGATCTTCGGCGGCGCCATCCTGCTCATCGCCGTCGCCTGGCGCTGGGGAAGGCTCTATTGCGGATGGCTGTGCCCCCACTTTTCGGTGGTCGAGACCGTCAATGGCCTGATGCGCCATGCCTCCGGCCGACCCAGCCTGTGGGAGAAGAAGCCGCTGCCCGACCGCAATCCAGACGGCAGTGCCTTCGCCGTGCATGCCCGCTGGTGGTTCGTCACCGTGCCCCTGGCGGTTGCCTTCGCCTTCGTCTGGGCCGTGGTGCTGATCACCTACCTGCTGCCGCCGATGGACGTGTACGCCAATCTGCTGTCCCTGCAGCCGACCCGCAACCAGTTCATCTTCATTACCGCCGGCACCGTCGTGCTGTCGATCGAGTTCCTGTTTGCCCGGCATCTCTTCTGCCGCTACGGCTGCGCCGTCGGCCTGTTCCAGAGCCTGGCCTGGATGAGCAATCGCGGCGCGATGGTGATCGGCTTCGAACGCGCGCGCGCCGCGGATTGCGCCGCCTGTTACCGCCGGGACGGTCTGGGCGCCGCGGCGTGCGAAGTGGTCTGTCCGATGCGCCTCAAGCCGCGCACGACCAAGAACGCCATGTTCACCTGCACGCAGTGCGCGCAGTGCCTCGCCGCCTGCGCCACCGTGCAGGGCGAAGGCGAGACGCTGCTCGCCTGGATCGACCGCGAGGCGGCGCGGCAGAGCGAGGCGCAGATCAGCCTCATCGGGCACCGGGACTGACATGGAAGAATACGTCGGCGGCCTCTGGGATCGTTTCATCACCCGCAGCGCGCGGCGCGACCATCCGGAGGCGGCGGTGAAGCTGGCCGATCTGGAACGCACGCTCGGCGTCCTTTTTCGCGCGCTGGGCGGCGATGCCGGTCTGCGCGTCGCACCGGCGGCCAGCCAGCGTCACGGCGCCAGGCGGCGCTGGTTGTCGCGCCTCGCCGCCACCGATGAGCGTACCGCGCCGGCTTCGCTCGATCTCGAAACCCTGCGCCTGCCGCCCGAGATCGCCTGCTTTCCCGAGCGCGCGCTGAATCGCGACCTCTTCGTCTGGCTCATCGCGGTTGCCGCCCATGAGCCCGCGCCTTCGGCCGATGCGTGGATCGTGCGCAATCAAATCGCAACGCTGCGCGCGCTGAAGGCGTTGCCGGGCCTGCGCTCGCGGTATGACCGACTGGTGGCCGCGACATTGGCGGAGCGTATCGCGCCCGCCGCCCTGCCGGCCGATGAAGCCGCGCAGGAGAGAGCGGTGCGCCAGGCGCTCGCCGAGCCGGGCACGGTCGGCGCGTTGCCGCCACTGACTTTGCGCAAGGCGAAGCCGCTGCAGCCCGTGCCCTTGTGGCTCTACCCGTCGCCGCTGGACGAGGCTGCGAAAGTCAGCCGTGGCGACACGCCAGAGGAGAAGGAGGAGGCGGAAGAGGAAACGCGACCGGAGGAGGTCGGCGTCGGCGACAAGCGCTACCGGGCCGAGCGCGCCGACATGCCCGACAACGAGGCGCCGATGATGTTGGCCTTCCGCGCCGAGAGCCTGCTTTCCTGGGCCGAATACCTCAAGGTCAACCGCGCCCTCGACGACGATCCCGACCCGGGTGCCAAGGCGATCGCCGACGACATGGACAAGCTGGCCGTGGCGCAGGACAACGAACGTGTTGCCTCGAAAGTGCGCTTCGACCTGGACCTGCCTTCCGCCGCCGCGGACGACCTGCCGCTGGGCGCCGGTATTCCGCTGCCGGAGTGGGACTGGAAGCGCCACGAACTGCGCGCCGACTACTGCCGTCTGCAGGTCATGCAGGCGCGGCAGGTCGAACCGATCCCGCTGCCCGAACATCTGCGCCGGCCGGCCCGCAAGCTGCGCAACCAGTTCGCGGCGCTGGCGCCGGCGCGCCGCTGGCTGAAGGCGCAGCCGGACGGCACCGAACTGGACGTCGATGCCTGCGTGCGCCTGCAAGCCGACCGCCTGGCCGGCCAGCACTTCTCCAGCGCCGGCGCCTACCTGAGTATGAACCGGTGCGAACGCGACCTGGCCTGCCTGGTGCTGGCGGATCTGTCGCTGTCCACCGATGCCTGGGTCTCCGACAGCCACCGCGTCATCGACGTCATTCGCGACAGCCTGATGCTGTTCGGCGAGGCGCTGGCGGCCACCGGCGACCGCTACGCCTTCCACGGCTTCTCGTCGCTGCGCCGCGACCAGGTCCGCTTCCACTACATCAAGGATTTCGCCGCGCCCTTCGATGCGGCCGCGCGCGGCCGCATCGCCGCGCTCAAGCCCGGCTACTACACGCGCATGGGCGCCGGCATCCGCCATGCGACGACGCTGCTGGAGCGGCAGCCTTGCGCGCTGCGCCTGCTGCTGATCCTCTCGGACGGCAAGCCGCACGACATGGACCACTACGAAGGCCGCTACGGCGTCGAGGACACGCGCATGGCGCTGATCGAGGCACGCCGGGCCGGGTTGAAGCCCTTCTGTGTCACCATCGATCGCGAGGGCGCTTCCTACCTGCCGCACATGTTCGGCCCGGGCAGCTTCACGGTGCTGCGCAACCCCGAGGAATTGCCGATGCGCCTGCCGATGCTCTACGGCCAGTTGACCGGTCATTGAGCGGGGAACGGGCAGTAGAATCTCCGCGCCATGAAGCCGCGTCTCGCCACCCTCATCGACTTGTTGCATCGTTGCCCGGATGGTGCGCTGGCGACCCATTCGGTGGCCATGCCCGGCTATCCGTTCGCAACCGCCTTGCCGTTCGCGACCGACCAGCAGCATCGGCCGCTGTTCCTGATCTCGCGCCTGGCCGAGCACACCCAGAACCTCGCGGCCAACCCGCGCGCCAGCCTGCTGGTGCGCATGCCGTTGGCAGACGGCGAGGTCGCGCGCGCCACGCTGGTGGGCGTGGTGCAGCCGGTCGAGATCGAGCCGCTGCTCGTCGATCGCTACCTGCGCTACCAGCCGGAGGCGGAACGCTTCCTGCAACTGGGCGACTTTCGCTTTTTCCGCATGGACACGGCGCAGGCGCGCATCATCGGCGGTTTCGCCCAGGCCGCCTGGCTCGATGGCGAGCGGATAGGCGTAACGCCACGGCTGACTTTGGCCGACGAGCAGGCCGCACTCGATGCCTTGCAGGCGCCGGACGACGTGACGCTGCTCGGCATGGACAGCCTGGGCCTCGACATCCTCGCAGGCGACGAACGGCGCCGGCTGGGCTTCGGCGACCAGCCGCTGAGCGCGCCGGACGCTGTCCGCACGGCGCAGAGCCTGCTCGATAGCATGGACTGATCCTGTTGCTGGCGTCGCCTGCACCAGACATGGTGCACTGCGGCTTGCAATCCATTGAAAATGGTAGCCAAATTGACGGAAAACGATAGCCGAAAAGGCAGTTGTCATATCTCGAGGATGAGGAGAGACTCATGGATACGACGGTCAAGGGTGCCGATGGCATCCGGGAAAATCATCGCCACAACGAGTTGCTGGCCTGGGCAACGAGCAGGATCGACCAACTCACCAGCGGCGAGTGCGCGCGGCAGCAGATTTGCGAACTCGTTGACTGGATGGCCTATTTCACACGCGAGCATTTCGGCTTCCAGGAACGCCTGCTGGCCGAGACCGCCAAACAGCGCGAGTACCTTGCCAACCGGGCTGCGGTGCATGGCGAGTTCCGCCGCCGACTGGCGCAGCTTTGCATCGACGGCACGCGCGGCGATCGCACCGTGCCCGAGCGCCTGCGTGAGCTTTGCCACGACATTCTTGAAGATGCGCGCATCCAGCAGGAAGCCTTTTCCGAACTGGTGAGCGCCGGCGGCAAGCGCACGCGGCTGCGCGCGGATCCGCGTCGCGAGCGGCTCGCGATCGAGGCGCTGCAGATGTTCGATACCTACCCGCCGCCAGCGCGCGCGCCACATTAGTCCAGGCCAAATGAGAAGCCCGTTCCTATGCTGACATGGGAACGGGCTTTTTCCTTTTAGCGGCATTTATCGCGCGCCCGCAATCGGATTCAACTCGGCGCTGGCCTTTGCGGCCGAAGCCTGAACGGCTTCATCTAACTGATACTACGCGGCACTACGTTCGAATTGCCTCAGCGCTATGTTCCTCCTCGGAATCACGTCAAAGCGAACGCAATTCCAATCTAGCCCTCACTGCGATTGTTGTCAATGCGCGCGCGTGGTGCACCGCGTCGTCGGACGGCGACTGCTTTTCGCGCATGCGTGCGATGTTCTATCCTGCGCCTGTCGGGCGCTGGGCCCTCGTTGGCAAAAGGAAGCGGGAACGATGAAGAAGACGATACTGGCCGCGGCCCTTGCGGTTAGCGCGGCGGGCGCATTGGCCGCCGCCGATCCGGCTATACGGCCAGGTCTCTGGGAGGTCAAGCTGGTGCGGCAAACCATGGACGGCCGCGACGTGACCGTGCTGGTACCTGCGGCGCTGGCCGGCTTCCAGCAACTGATGGGCAACTTGACGCCGCAGCAGCGCAAGCAGATGGAGGCGACCTTCGGCCGGCCGCCGACGACCACCACGCAGCGCATCTGCATCAGCGCCGAAATGGCGGCGGGCGACAGGCCGCTACTGCCGCCCGACGTGAAATGCGAACCGACGGCCTTCAGCCGCGAGGCAGGCCGCGTCACCTTCGAGTTCAGTTGCGCCGAACAGGGACGCACGACGACCGGCAAGGGCGAAAGCATACTCGCCAGCGAAAGCGTATCGACGCGCATCGACATGGTCACCAATGATGCCAATGGCAAGCATACGTGGCAGAATCATTCCCAGGCAACCTATGTCGGCGCCGATTGCGGCAACCTCAAGCCGGCCGACCAGGTCGTGCGCGAGGCGCCGAAGCAATAACGGATGTCGTATCGATAGGGGGAGCACATGGCACTGTTCGACTTCATGCGGGGTATCAGCTTTTTCCGGGGGAAGAGTACCGAGGGACTCACGCAAGACGACATCGACTTCGCCAAGTGGGTCGCCGCCCATCGCAACTGGCGGCGCCGACTCTCCGACTACATCCAGGGCAGCAGCCGGGAGGAATTGGACGAGAACCTCGTCTGCAAGGCGGATCGCTGCGACCTCGGCAAGTGGATAGCCGGCAACGGCAGCCGCTTCTACGGCAAGCTGCCGGTGTTCGGCAAGCTGCGCGACCACCACGTGCAGTTCCACCGCTGCGCCGGCCAAGTCGTGCGGGTATTCAAGAGCGAAGGCCAGCACGCGGCGACCAAGGCCCTGCATACGGAGTTCGACCTGGTGTCGCTGAAGGTCATCGAACACCTGGAATCCCTCGAAAACGAGGTCAAGGGCCGGGCTTCCTGAGGCGTATCACCGCGGCCGAAATTCGCCATCGCAGCGTGCCGTCGATGGGAGTTCGGCTTGCCGGTTCGCGTTGGCGGGTGTTACCATGGTGTCACCATTCTACCGAGCGACCGGCATGTCCACCACGTCACTGAAGCTCCCCGAGGAAACGAAACAGCGAGCCGTTGCGGCTGCCCAGAAGCAGGGTGTGTCGCCGCATGCGTTCATGGTCAATGCAATCGAGCAAGCCGCCGAGGCGGCGGAGCGGCGCGCCAAGTTTGTCGGCGAGGCACTGGCGGCGCGGGACGCGATACTGGCGACCGGCAAGGGCTACGATGCCGATGAGGTGCACGCCTATCTCAAGGCTCGTGTTGCCGGCAAGAAGGTCGCCAAGCCGAAGGCCAGGTCTTGGCGCGGCTGACCTACTCGGCTCGTGCGCTTGCCGACCTTGAGCGACTCACCGACTTCCTGATCGAAACGGATCCTGCGGCTGCAGCGGCGACGGTTGGCCTGATCGAAGAGGCCATCACCCTGCTCAAGCGCCATCCGCTGGTCGGCCGCCCAGTCGAACATGGCTTGCGGGAACTCGTGATTTCGCGAGGCCGCACTGGCTACCTGGCTCTCTACAGCTTCGAGGAGGAGCACGATGCCGTGCTCATCCTCGCCATCCGCCATCAGCGCGAAGCCGGGTACCGGCCGTGAACGTATAGGCGCATCGCTACGGCTGACCTTGGTTACGCCTTCTTGACGAACTCCGACTTCAGGCCCATGGCGCCGATGCCGTCAATCTTGCAGTCGATGTCGTGGTCGCCGTCGACGAGGCGGATGTTCTTCACCTTGGTGCCGACCTTGACCACCGACGAGGAGCCCTTGACCTTGAGATCCTTGATGACGGTGACGGTGTCGCCGTCGGCGAGGAGGTTGCCGACGGCATCGCGCACTTCGCGCTTCTGCTCGGCGTCCGCCGCCGGTGCGTCCTTGCTCCATTCGTGGGCGCACTCGGGGCAGACGTAGAGGCCACCGTCCTCATAGGTAAACTCCGACCCGCACTTCGGGCAAATCGGCAGGCCGCTCATGCGAACAACCAGGGCTGGGCAGCCTTGTGCTTCGCCTCGAAGGCCTTGATCTCGTCGGCGTGCTGCAGCGTGAGACCAATCTCGTCGAGGCCGTTCAGCAGGCAGTGCTTGCGGTGCGGTGTGATGTCGAAGCTGAACCACTCGCCGGCGGGATTGCGCACAGTCTGCGTTTCGAGGTCCACGCGCAGCTTATAGTCTTTCTGCGCGGCGCATTCGCGGAACAGCTGGTCGACGATTTCGGCGGAGGCGACGATCGGCAGGATGCCGTTCTTGTAGCAGTTGCCGAAGAAGATGTCGGCGAACGACGGCGCGATGATGACGCGAAAGCCGTAGTCCTCGATGGCCCAGGGCGCGTGTTCGCGGCTGGAACCGCAGCCGAAGTTGTCGCGGGCGAGCAGCACTTGTGCGCCCTGGTAGCGCTTCTGGTTGAGGACGAAGTCCTTCTTCAGCGGCCGGTTCGTGCAGTCCATGCCCGGCTCGCCGACGTCGGCATAGCGCCACTCGTCGAAGAGATACGGCCCGAAGCCCGAGCGCTTGATCGACTTGAGGAACTGCTTGGGGATGATGGCGTCGGTGTCGACGTTGGCACGGTCGAGCGGGCAGACGAGGCCGTCGAGGGAGGTAAAGGGTTTCATGTTCAGAAGCTCCGGATGTCGACGAAGTGGCCGGCGATGGCGGCGGCGGCGGCCATCTCCGGGCTGACGAGATGCGTGCGGCCGCCGGCGCCCTGGCGGCCTTCGAAGTTGCGGTTCGAGGTCGAGGCGCAACGCTCGCCCGCGGCGAGGCGGTCGGCGTTCATGGCCAGGCACATCGAGCAGCCCGGCTCGCGCCATTCGAAGCCGGCGTCGATGAACACCTGGTCGAGGCCTTCGGCCTCGGCCTGGCGCTTGACGATGCCGGAACCCGGCACCACCAGCACCTGGCGCACAGAGGCGGCCTTCTTCCGGCCCTTGGCCACTTTGGCGGCGGCGCGCAAGTCCTCGATGCGCGAGTTGGTGCAGGAGCCGATGAACACCTTATCCACGTTGATCTCGGTGATCGGCGTGTCGGCCTTGAGGCCCATGTACTGCAGGGCGCGTTCGATGCCGGCGCGCTTCTGCGCATCGGCTTCCTTCGCCGGATTCGGCACCCGGCCGCCCACGGCCAGCACCTGCTCGGGCGAGGTGCCCCAGGTGACCTGCGGCTCGATCTGCGCGGCGTCGAGTTCGACCACGGCGTCGAACTTCGCGTCGGCGTCCGATTGCAGCGTCTTCCAGTAGGCGACCGCCTTGTCCCAGTCGGCGCCCTTGGGGGCAAACTGCTTGCCCTTGAGGTATTCGAAGGTCTTCTCGTCCGGCGCGACGATGCCGGCGCGGGCGCCTGCCTCGATGGCCATGTTGCAGAGGGTCATCCGGCCTTCGATGGAGAGGCCGCGGATAGCCGAGCCGCCGAACTCGATGGCGAAGCCCGTGCCGCCGGCGGTGCCGATCTTGCCGATGATGGCGAGCGCCACGTCCTTGGCGGTGACGCCGGCGCTCAAGCTGCCTTCGACCTTGACCAGCATGCGCCTGGAGCGCTTGGCGACCAGCGTCTGCGTGGCGAGCACGTGCTCGACTTCCGAAGTGCCGATGCCATGCGCGAGTGCGCCGAAGGCGCCGTGCGTCGAGGTGTGGCTGTCGCCGCAGACGACGGTCATGCCCGGCAGCGTGGTGCCGTTCTCCGGCCCGATGACGTGGATGATGCCCTGGTTGGCGTGCTTGAACGGAAAGTAGACGAGGGCGCCGAAATCCTTGATGTTGGCGTCGAGCGTCTCGACCTGCAGGCGCGAGATCGGGTCCTCGATGCCGCGGTCCCAATGATTGGTCGGCGTGTTGTGGTCGGGGTTGGCGACGATGCTGTCCTTGCGCCAGGCCTTGCGGCCCGCGAGACGCAGTCCTTCGAAGGCCTGCGGGCTGGTCACTTCGTGCATCAGGTGGCGGTCGATGTAGAGGAGGCAGGTGCCGTCCGCTTCCTCGCGGACCACGTGCGATTCCCAGAGTTTGTCGTAGAGCGTCTTGCCGGCCATGTCGGTCTCTCCTTGTTCGGGCGATGGCGCATCCTAGCGAAAGCTTGGTACCCTAACAAGGCTGGTAGTTATACTGGTACTGGAACTAACACCCAAACCCGACATGAGCACACAGAAAGAGCTCGGCGAATTCCTCCAGGCGGCGCGCAGCCGCCTCGCGCCCGAAGCCTTCGGCTTCGCCGCCGGCAGCCGCCGGCGCACGCAGGGCCTGCGCCGCGAGGAAGTGGCGCAACTCGCCGGCATCAGTCCCACCTGGTACACCTGGATCGAGCAGGGCCGGCCGGTCAATGTCTCAACCGACGCGCTGGAGCGCCTCGCGCAGTCGCTGCGCCTGACGCGCTCCGAGCGCGCCTACCTGTTCGAACTGGCCGGCCGGCGCGACCCGGCGGGCGCGGCGCCGGAAAGCGATGCCTCTTCCGAACTGCTCGCCGCCATCGTCGGTGACATCGCCATTCCCGCCTACATCCTTGGCCGCACCTGGGACATGCTGGCCTGGAACAAGCCCGCTGCCGCGTTATTCACCGGCTGGCTCGACAAGCGCGCGAACCCGCACGAGCCGCCGCGCAACCTGCTGCGCTTCGTCTTCCTCGCGCCCGCCGCGCGCAAGTTCATCGTCGACTGGGAAACCCGCGCCAGCCGCATCGTCGCCGAGTTCCGCGCCGACTGCCGCACGCGCCTCGACGAACCCGCGCTGGCGCGCCTGATCGACGAACTCACGCAGGGCAGCCCCGAGTTCGCCCGCTACTGGAAGCAGCACCACGTCATGGAACGCCAGGGCGGCCGCCGCGACTTCAACCACCCCAAGCGTGGCCTCGTCGCCTACCAGCAGGTGACGCTGTACCCCATGGACCAGGAACACATCAAGCTGGTGTTGCTGAAGCCGGAGGGGTGAGAAAAGTCAGGCGTGGTAGGACGCCACCAATGGGTCAGGCCAGGACAACTGGTCGTCGCGCGGGTATGCTGTCGGCGTTTTGTAAGCCGTCAATCTACGCGACGTTCGGTGAAAGAATGGAATGGATAACTAAGCTGCTCGGTCTGGCCATTGGCTATTACGTCTTTCGCGGCATGCTTGGAAAGTCGCGGGAGGGCGACATGAAGATATTTCTGACGCTACTTGGGGTATTCGTGGCAGTCTTGGTCTTTCGCATCGCGTGAGTGATTTGATGCATAGATCGACCGCCATTGTCTTGCTTGTGCTTTTCCCCTCACTCGCACAAGCCTCCGAGGTGCTTCTGCTACATGTGTTCAATTCCCAAGGAAGCCACACGTACGCAATTCCCGTGACAAGGGCTGACCGTCTGCCCAAGTGGTTACCGCTGAACGAAAAGCCGCCGCTTGAAGTCGGTGCCGCGATCAAGGTGGCCATGCAGGCGCGCATCAAGCCGTCGCCAAAAGGGACCGAGTGGACGTTGGGAGAAGTGCGCTTGTCCAGAACAGCTTCGGGAGGGACTAAAGGTGCCAGGCTCGGCTTTTCGGGAAAAAGTCAGTCGTCGTGAGACGTCGGCCGCTTGACCGCTTTGCCGGCAAGGCATGCTTCGAGATACCAGCGCATTTCCTTCCAAGAAATCGTATTACCGGAGGCGACGACTCGGGCGTAGCGTTCGCCGGCCTGAGCGTTGAACTCGGCGCTGTGTTCCCGATTCTGTCTATCCGGCGATGGTGTCGAAGTGTGTCGCATGTGGCGTCCCACCACGACTGACTTTTCGCGGCAGGGCTACCCGTGCAGCTTTTCCTGTAACCAGACCTTGATTAGCGACTGGTAGGGCACGTCGCGCGCATTGGCTGCCGCCTTGATGGAGTCGAGCAGATGCTGCGGCAGGCGCAGGGAAATCGTCTTGGTGGTCGGCTTCAGGTTCGGCAACACCGCACGCTTTGCCTTCGACCAATCGACGTAGGCAGTCGAGTCCTGGCTTTCCCAGAATGCGCGTTCCTCGGCTTCGTTCTTGAACTTCGGAATCGTCTTAGTCAGCTTGCTCATAAATCGTTCGCTCCTTCCGATGCATGTCCCGGGCCGAGATCACGCGAATCAGGCCGCCGGCCTTGCGCAGCGTGAAGGTCAGGTGCAACGGGCGCCCCGTATCCGTTTGGCCTAGAGCGTGGTGCCTGGCTTCCTGCTGGCTGTGCTTCTCGTCGTCCAGAAGCAGCAAGGGTACGTTGAAGAAGACCTGTTCGGCCTCCGCCATCGACACGCCATGCTTCTCGTTTTTCCGTGCATTGCCGGCATCCCATTCGAAGCCGGTGATCCGGGAAAGATCAATCATGGACGTATACTACGATCGTATACGTGGGGGCGCAAGCTAACCCCGCTTCGCTTCCTGATCCCGCAACAACTTGTACTCCATGGCATCGACCAGCGCTTGCCAGGAGGCGTTGATGATGTCGGTGGAGACGCCGATGGTGGTCCAGCTTTCATGGCCGTCGGTGGATTCGACCAGCACGCGCACCTTGGCGGCGGAGGCCTTGTCGGAGTCGAGCACGCGCACCTTGTAGTCGGTGAGGCGGATTTCGCCGAGCGCGGGGTAGAGCCGTTCCAGCGCCTTGCGCGCGGCGCGGTCGAGGGCGTTCACCGGGCCGTCGCCTTCCGCGACGGTCAGCACTTCCTGGTCGCCGACGCGCACCTTGATGATCACCGACGAGTTCATTTCGTTGATGCTGGGTTCGCCGACGATGACCTTGAACTCGACCAGTTCGAAGAAGGGCGTGTAGCGGCCGAGCATCTTGCGCACCACCAGCTCGAAGGAGCTTTCTGCAGCCTCGAACTGGTAGCCCTCGTGTTCGAGTTCCTTCAGCTTGTCGATGATGCGGCGCGTCTCGGGCGAATCCTTGGCCAGCGTCGGATCGACGGCGTTGATGCGCGCCAGGATGGTGCTGCGGCCGGCGACTTCCGACATCAGCACGCGGCGGCTGTTGCCGACCGCTTCCGGATTGACGTGCTCGTAGGAGACCGGGTTCTTGACCACCGCGTCGATGTGCATGCCGCCCTTGTGCGCGAAGGCATGGCTGCCGACGTAGGGTGCCTTGTCGTTGAGCAGCACATTGGCGATCTCGCTCACCGAGCGGGCGACCGAGGTCAGGTGGCGCATGGCGTCGGCGGGGATGCACTCGTGGCCGAGCTTCAGTTGCAGGTTGGGGATGATCGAGCAGAGGTTGGCGTTGCCGCAGCGCTCGCCCAAGCCGTTGATGGTGCCCTGTACCTGCGTGGCGCCGGCCTGCACGGCGCGGATCGAATTGGCCACCGCCATTTCGCTGTCGTTGTGGCAGTGGATGCCGATGGCCGCCTTCGGGAAGCGCGCGCAGACCGCGCGGGTGATCTCGAAGATCTCGTCGGGGAAGCTGCCGCCGTTGGTGTCGCACAGCACCAGGCTGTCGGCGCCGGCGTCAAAGGCGGCGGCCAGCGTCTGCATGGCGTAGTCGGGGTTGGCCTTGTAGCCGTCGTAGAAGTGTTCGGCGTCGTACACCACTTCCTTGCCGTGCTGCTTCAGGTAGCGGATCGTGTCGCCGATCATGGCGACGTTCTCGGCCAGTGTCGTGCGCAGGATCTCGGTGACCTGGTAGTCCCAGCTCTTGCCGAAGATGGCGACGGCGGCGGTGCCGGCCTGGAGCAGCGATTGCAGGTTGGTGTCGTCGGCAACCGGGATGCCGACCTTGCGCGTGGCGCCGAAGGCAATGATGCGGGAGTGTGCGAGCTTCAGGTCCGCGGCGCGGGCGAAGAACTCGAGGTCCTTGGGGTTGGAGCCGGGATTGCCCGCTTCTATATAGGTGACGCCGAGCGCGTCGAGGCGCTCGACGATCTTCAACTTGTCGTCGACCGAATACGAAATGCCTTGCGCCTGGGCGCCGTCGCGGAGCGTGGAGTCGTAAATGGAAATGCGGGCCATGGGAGATTCGTGCTGATGCGGTGCAGCAGATTTTACAGGCTGAGCGCACCGGCCAGCAGCAGACCATGCACGACGGCGGCCAGGATCGTCAGTTTGATGGCGGGCACCAGTTCGGCAGGAGTCTCGGCGTGGCGCCACAGCACGCGCAACGCCGCGAAGCTCGGGATTGCGCCGAGCAGGGACACCAGGGCGAAGGCCGGCAGTTGGGCAGTCGCGACCATGGCCACCACCCAGCCGTAGCAGAGCAGGGCGATCAGGGCATAGCCGGCGCGGGCGCCGCGGGCGCCCAATCGCACCACCACGGTGCGCTTGCCGGTGACGGCATCGGCGGCGATGTCGGGGAACTGGTTGATATAGAGCACGTTGGCGACCAGCAGCGCGAAGCCGAGGCCGGCGGCGATCGGCGCGAAGGCGAAGCCATGGCGCTGCACGAAGTCGGCGCCGACCACCACCAGCAGCCAACCGGCCGTGATGCCGAATTCGCCGAGGCCGCGGCTTTGCAGCTTCAAGGGCGGCGCAGAATAGGCCCAGCCGACCAGCAGGCCCATGAGTCCGACCAGGATCAGGCCGGGCGCGCTGACCAAGGTCAGCCAGAGCCCGGCGGGGATCACCGCCGCCAGCAGCCCGTAGCCATACAGGCCGATGGCCCGCTGCGAGATCACGCCATTCTGGATGAAGCGGCTGCCGCCGGTGAACGGAAACACCCGGCCGTCATTGGCGGCGTCGCAACCGGACAGTGAATCGTAATAGTCGTTGATGACGTTGGCGCCGGCATGGGCGACCAGTGCGAAGAACATGGTCAGCGTGGCCGTGGTCGGGTCGAGTTGCGCACCGGCAGCGGCCGCGCTGGCAAGGCCGAGCAGGACGCCGACGAAGGTGACGGACAGGAAGGCCGGCCGCGTCGCCGCGAAGTAGCGCAGGAAGGGATTGGGCAGTGCGGCGAGGCTGGGTTCCAGCGGCTGGGGCATATCGTTCTCCGTTTACCTGAGGGCTGCCGCGAACGCGGCGTCCATCTCGGACTTGCTCATCCGGCCGACCTTGCGGGCGACCACGTAGCCCTGCCGGTCGATGACGATCGTGAAGGGCAGTGCTCCCTGACGGTTGCCAAGGGCCTCCATCAACGGCAGGCCCTGGTCCTTGGAGAGCAGTACCGGATAGGTGATGCCGTATTGCCTGACGAACTCACGGACCGGCGCGGCCTGATCCTCGACGCCGATGCCGACCAACTGGACGCCCTGCGCCTTGAATTGCCGTTGCGTCAGGATGAAGTCGGGTATTTCGTCGCGGCAGGGCGGACACCAGCGCGCCCAGAAGTTCACCACCAGCGGCTGGTTGCGGTAGTTGATCAGCGGTACCGGTTGATCGTCGAGACCGAAGGCGGTGGCGGCCCATAGTGCCTCCGAACCCTTGCCGTCGCCGGCATTGCGGCTGCAAGCCGCGATTATTACGGTCAGGGCGATCAGCAGGAGGCGCAGCGCCGGGACCGGATATGCTGAGTCGGCGGGCTTCCGGAGGGACGTCTTCATGGCGGCGATTGTAGCGGTTGTCGTCGCCGCACGACGCCGACGCAGTGCACCGTCGACCCGCAACATGCGTACGCTAGCAAGTCCCGATCCCGTTAGATCCGCACCACAAAAGGGAGCGCGCAGAGAAAATTTTGCGCATCCGCTTGCAAAAAGGCTTGAAGGCAAAATAAAGCGAAGTACAATCGCCTCGGCTGTATGCCCATATCTCTACCGATCAACTACTAGGAGGTACCCGCGTGAACAAGTCCGAACTGATCGAAGTTGCCGCCAAGGAAGCCGCTATCAGCAA
>JACRIZ010000015.1 GCA_016235765.1 Rhodocyclales bacterium
CCCGAACATGCAACCCGACCGCAGCTCCGAACTGCGCCAGCTCCTGGCGCAGCGCCTTCTCATTCTCGATGGCGCCATGGGCACCATGGTGCAGCGCCACGGCCTGACCGAGGCCGATTACCGTGGCGCGCCTCATTTGACAAGGTTCGCGGACCATGCGCACGACCTCAAGGGCAACAACGACCTGCTGGTGCTGACGCGGCCGGACGTGATCGGCGGCATCCATGCCGAGTACCTGGAAGCCGGCGCGGACATCCTCGAGACCTGCACCTTCAACTCGACCGCGGTTTCGCAAGCCGACTACAGGCTGGAAGCGCTGGTCTACGAGCTGAACTTCGAAGGCGCGAAGCTGGCGCGCGGGCTCTGCGATGCGGCCACCGCGAAGAATCCGGACAAGCCGCGCTTCGTGGCCGGCGTGCTCGGCCCGACCTCGCGCACCTGCTCGATCTCGCCGGACGTGAACGATCCCGGCTATCGCAACGTCACGTTCGATCAACTGGTCACCGACTACACCGAGGCAATCCGCGGCCTGGTTGACGGCGGCGCCGACATCCTGCTGGTCGAGACCATCTTCGACACGCTCAATGCCAAGGCGGCGCTGTTCGCCATCGAGGCCTACTTCGACAAAGCGGGCCGCCGCTGGCCGGTGATGATCTCAGGCACCATCACCGACGCTTCCGGACGCACGCTTTCCGGCCAGACGGCCGAGGCCTTCTGGAATTCGCTGCGCCACGTGAAGCCACTGTCCTTCGGCCTCAACTGCGCGCTGGGCGCCAAGGAGCTGCGCCAGTACGTCGAGGAGCTGGCGCGCGTCTGCGACTGCTTCGTTTCCGCGCACCCGAACGCGGGGCTGCCCAACGCCTTCGGCGGCTACGACGAAACGCCCGACATGCTCGCCGACGAGATTGGCGAGTGGGCGAAGTCGGGCCTCGTGAACATCGTCGGCGGCTGCTGCGGCACCTCGCCCGACCACATCCGCGCCATTGCCAGGGCGGTCGCTGGCGTCGCCCCGCGGCGTGCCGCGACGGCTGACTTTTCGCTGCGGCTCTCCGGACTGGAGCCCTGCAACATCGGCGCCGACTCGCTGTTCGTGAACGTCGGCGAACGCACCAACGTCACCGGCTCGCGCGCCTTCGCCAAGATGATCATCGAGGAGCGCTACGACGACGCGCTGCGCGGTGCGCGCCAGCAGGTCGAGAACGGCGCCCAGGTGGTCGACGTCAACATGGACGAGGCGATGCTGGATTCGCAGGCGGCCATGGTGCGCTTCCTGAATCTCGTCGGCTCCGAGCCGGACATCTCCAAGGTGCCGCTGATGCTCGATTCCTCGAAGTGGGAGGTGATCGAGGCCGGTCTCAAGTGCATCCAGGGCAAGGGCATCGTCAATTCGATCTCGATGAAGGAAGGCGAGGCGAAATTCCTGCAACACGCTCGGTTGGCGCGGCGCTATGGCGCGGCGGTGATCGTGATGGCCTTCGACGAGCAGGGCCAGGCCGACACGTACAAGCGCAAGACGGAGATCTGCCGGCGCGCCTACGACTTGCTGGTCGCCGACGGCTTCCCGGCCGAGGACATCGTCTTCGACCCGAACGTGTTCGCCATCGCCACGGGCATCCCCGAGCACGATAACTACGCGGTCGATTTCATCGAGGCGACGCGCTGGATCAAGCAGCACCTGCCGCATGCGCATATCTCGGGCGGCATCTCGAACGTGAGCTTCAGTTTCCGCGGCAACGAACCGGTGCGCGAAGCGATCCACACCGTCTTTCTCTACCACGCCATCAAGGCCGGCCTGACCATGGGCATCGTCAATGCCGGCCAGTTGGGCGTGTACGACCAGCTCGACCCGGTGCTGCGCGAGAAGGTCGAGGACGTGGTACTGAACAGAAAGGCCGGTGCGGGTGATGCGCTGGTCGAGTTCGCTCAATCAGTGAAGGGTCAGGCGAAGGAGCAGGTCGTCGATCTGGCGTGGCGCGAATGGCCCGTCGACAAGCGCCTCGAACACGCGATGATCCGCGGCATCACGGAGTACGTGGTGGCCGATACCGAAGAATGCCGCGCCGCGCTCGAAGCCGCCGGCAAGCCGCCGCTGGCGGTGATCGAAGGGCCGCTGATGGCCGGCATGAACGCCGTCGGCGACCTGTTCGGCGCCGGCAAGATGTTCCTGCCGCAGGTGGTGAAGTCGGCGCGCGTCATGAAGCAGGCGGTCGCCCACCTCGTCCCCTACATCGAGGAGGACAAGAAGAAGACCGGCGCCGCGGCCAAGGGCAGGATCGTCATCGCCACCGTCAAGGGCGACGTGCACGACATCGGCAAGAACATCGTCGGCGTGGTGCTCTCGTGCAACGGCTACGAAGTGGTCGACCTCGGCGTCATGGTGCCGGCCGACAAGATTTTGCATGCCGCCAAGGAACACGGGGCGCAGGCCATCGGCCTCTCCGGTCTGATCACGCCCTCGCTGGAAGAGATGAGCCACATCGCCGCCGAAATGCAGCGGCAGGGCTTCGACGTGCCGCTGCTGATCGGTGGCGCAACCACCAGCCGCGCCCATACGGCGATCAAGATCGCGCCGCATTACGAAGGCACGGTCGTCTATGTGCCCGATGCCTCGCGCGCCGTCGGCGTCGTGACCAAGCTCTTGTCGAAGGACATGGCCGCCGGCTACCGCGACGAAATCGCCGCCGCGCACGAAGAGGCGCGGCAGGCGCATGCCGGCAAGAAGGCGACGCCGCTGTTGACGTTGGCCGCCGCCCGCCAGAACGCACCGAAGTTCGATTACGCGCCGGTGAAGCCGGCCAAACTCGGCGTCACGGCCTTGGGCGACCTCGATCTGGCAACCATTGCCAGGTACATCGACTGGAGCCCTTTCTTCCAGACCTGGGATCTCGCCGGCAAGTACCCGCGCATCTTCGACGACGCGCGCATCGGCGAGCAGGCGCGGCAAGTGTACGCCGACGCGCAGGCGATGCTGGCGAAGCTCGTGAGCGAAAAGTGGCTCACCGCCCGCGCCGTGTTCGGCCTGTTCGCCGCCAACCGGAGCGGTGACGACATCGATCTGCGCGACGGCGACCAGGTCGTCATGACCTGGCGCGGCCTGCGCCAGCAGGTGACGCGCGCCGACGGCAAACCCAACCAGTGCCTGGCCGATTTCGTCGCACCCGCGGGCGACTACGCAGGGGCCTTCGCGGTCACCGCCGGCATCGGTATCGAAAGGAAGCTCGCCGAGTTTGCCGCGCAGCACGACGACTACAGCGCCATCATGCTCAAGGCGCTGGCCGACCGCCTTGCCGAGGCGGCCACCGAGTGGCTGCACCAGCGCGTGCGCAAGGAGTACTGGGGCTATGCCGCCAACGAGTCCCTGAGCAATGAAGAACTGATCGCGGAAGCGTATCAGGGCATCCGTCCGGCGCCGGGCTACCCGGCCTGCCCGGACCACACGGTCAAGCGGGACTTGTTCCGGCTACTCGATGCCACGAAGCACTGCGGCATGGGCCTCACCGAGAGCATGGCCATGACGCCGGCCGCCTCGGTGTCTGGCTTCTATCTGGCGCACCCGCAGGCGCGCTATTTCGCCATCAACAAAATCGGCCGCGACCAGCTTGAAGATTGGGCGAAGCGCAACAACATGGCCCTGTCGGAAGCCGAAAAATGGCTCGCCCCCCTGCTGTAACCCCGACAAGGAGACGGATATGAGCGAAATCGAGAACGATGGCCGCATGAGCTTCGACGAAGCCGTGCATTACGTGCAGCAGCAGCCCGACCGCGCCGCCTTTGTCGCGTCGCCGGTGTTCGGCGAACGCAGCGACGACGAGGAGCAGCGTGCCGAAGGCGCGCGCGTCGTCATCCTCGAGGCCGATGGCGCCGGCAGTTGGCGCGCCCGTTTCGTCGCCGGGCCGTTCTTTGCCAATGCCTTCGCTGCCAACGAGACCATGGCGCCCGACGAGATTCCGGGCAGCGTCAAGGAACTGCGCTTCCTGGCGACGAAGGTGGAAGAGGAGTGGCTGGTCGGCCAGGTACAAGTCCTGATCCAGAAACTGATGCAGGCCAACGGCAGCCTGCCGGCCGAGATGCCGGACTACGCCAGCCAGGCTGGCGTGGGCGCCGGCCCCGAGGCGGTGTTCCCGATCTCCTTCATCGGCCGCAACCCGGAGCGCGAAAGCTGACGTGAAGGTATTTGCCGTCGGCGGCGCGGTACGCGACGAACTGCTCGGCCTGCCCGTGCAGGATCGCGACTGGGTGGTCGTCGGCGCGACGCCGGAGGAGATGGCGGCGCGGGGCTACAAGCCGGTGGGCAAGGATTTCCCGGTTTTCCTGCATCCCGAGACGCGCGAGGAGTACGCGCTGGCGCGCACCGAGCGCAAGACCGCGCCCGGCTACAAGGGCTTCGTCTTCCACACCGATGCCGCCGTCAGCATCGAGGACGACCTGGCGCGCCGCGACCTGACCATCAACGCCGTCGCCAAGGCCGAGGACGGCAGCTACATCGACCCCCACAACGGCCGCGCCGACCTGGCCGCGAAGGTGCTGCGCCACGTTTCGCCGGCCTTCGTCGAAGACCCGGTGCGCGTGCTGCGCGTGGCCCGCTTCGCCGCCCGTCTTGCCGATTTCACCATCGCCGGCGAAACGATGGCGCTGATGCGCGCCATGGTCGACAACGGCGAGGTGGACCACCTGGTGCCCGAGCGCGTCTGGCAGGAACTGGCGCGCGGCCTGATGGAGGCGCAGCCCTCGCGCATGTTCGAGACCCTGCGCGCCTGCGGTGCGCTAAGGAAGATCCTGCCCGAACTCGACCGCCTCTGGGGGGTGCCGCAGCGTGCCGACTACCACCCCGAGGTCGACACCGGCACTCACGTCATGATGGTCGTCGACATGGCGGCGGGCCTGAAGCTGCCGCTGACCGCGCGCTTCGCGGCGCTGACCCATGACCTCGGCAAGGGCACCACGCCCGCCGACGTGCTGCCGCGCCACATCGGCCACGAACAGCGCAGCGCCAATCTGCTCGGGCCGCTCTGCGAACGACTGCGCGTGCCGGCCGAGTGCCGCGAGCTGGCCGTGCTGGTGGCGCGTTTCCACGGCGACATCTACAAGATCGACGAACTGCGGCCGAAGACGGTCGTGACCATCCTCGAACGCTGCGACGTGTTCCGCCGCCCGGAACGCTTCGAGGAACTGCTCGGCGCCTGCGAGGCCGACTACCGCGGCCGGCTCGGCTTCGAATCGCGCGAGTTCCCGCAAAGTCAGTCGTGGCGGGACGCCACTGAGGCAGCGCGCGCGGTCGACGCGGGCGCGGTGGCCCGTGCCTGCAGCGATCCCGCCCAGATTCCGCAGCGCGTCCACGAGGCGCGCGTTTCCGCAGTCACCCAGGTAATCGGCAATTGATGAGTCAGAACCGTTTCCAGAATCTCGAAGTGCTGGCGCGTACGCCCGTCGGCCCTTCGAAACCCGTTCCGCTATTGTTCGTCCACGGTGCCTTCACCGGTGCCTGGTGCTGGGATGAGCACTTCCTGCCCTTCTTCGCCGAAGCCGGCTACGCTGCCTATGCCGTGAGCCTGTCGGGGCACGGCGGCAGCCGCGGGCGCGAGCGCCTCGACCATCTCTCGATCGCCGACTACGTTGCCGATCTTGCCGAGGTCGTCGATCGCCTGCCTGTGCCGCCGGTGCTGATCGGCCATTCGATGGGCGGCTTCGTGGTGCAGAAGTATCTCGAGAAGCATGAGGCGGCGGGTGCCGTGCTGATGTGTTCGGTGCCGCCGCAGGGCCTGATGTCGGCGGCCTTCGGCGTGATGTTTTCGCACCCCGGCCTGTTCAGCGACCTCAACACGCTGATGTCCGGCGGCCAGGTAGCGCTCGACAGCCTGCGCGAGGCGCTGTTCGCCCAGCCTATCGGCGTGGACGACCTGACCCGTTTCTACCGCTGCTCGCAGCCCGAGTCGCATCGCGCCATCTGGGACATGAGCCTGTTCGACCTGCCGCATCCCTCGCGTATCGGCAAGTTGCCCCTGCTGGTACTGGGCGCCGAGCACGACCACCTGATGCCGCCATCGACGACGGCAATGACCGCCCGGGCCTACGGCGTCGATGCCGAGGTCTTCCCGGGCATGGGCCATGGCCTGATGCTGGAGCGCGACTGGCGTAAAGTGGCCCAACGCATTCTCGACTGGCTACCCGAGGCAGTGAAATGATCGTCTTTCGTTCCGACGCAGCGGCCGACATCATGATGTTCGACGATGTCGCCAAGCGCATGATGGAAATCATGGGCCGCGAGTTCGCCACGCGCGGCATCATCACCGTCGAACAACTGCCGGATGCCATCGCGCGGCTGCGCGCCGCGATCGCCGAGGACCGC
>JACRIZ010000112.1 GCA_016235765.1 Rhodocyclales bacterium
AGGCAGCGGGCATCGAGGTGCTGGCGGTCAATGCCGGCCAGGACCGGGCCACGGCTGCGGCCTTCGTCGGCAAGCTCGGCATCAGCTACCCGACGCTGCTCGACGAGGACGCCGCAATCGCCAGGCGCTACGGCGTGGTCGGCCTGCCCACCACCTACTTCATCGGCCGTGACGGCAGGGTGGCCGCCAAGCAGGTCGGCGAAATGACGGCCGCTGCGTTCGAGCAGCAGGTGGCGGAACTGGTCAAATGATCGCCGCCGATGCGCCCTGCGACCTGTGCAGCCTGCCCGTCGGCATCAGGCCCTTCCTGCTGGCCAACGACGGCAGGGAATTGAAGTTCTGCTGCGAGGGCTGCCTGGGCATCTACCAGATGTTGCACGACATCAATGAAATCCCGGCCGCGCCCGGGCAGAATACGCAAGACAATCCCTAAGGAGCCTCGCCATGATGAACGAAGAGATGATGCGCCGCATGCAGTCGATGCAAGGCGGCATGATGAGCCACCCGATGGCCCAGGGCGCGATGATGGCCGCCACCGGCTTCGCGGCCGGCAAGGGTCTGCTCGGCACCTTCAATCCCTTCAACCCGTTCAAGAATCCGCTGCTGCTGCTGGCCGGCGGCATCGCCGCGGGTTACCTGCTGCACAGGTACGAGAAGGAAATCGTCGCCGCCGTCTCCAAGGCGACCGGCATGGGCAAGGACTTCGCGCTGCAGCAGAAGGAAAACCTCGAAGACCTCGTCGCCGAAGCCCAGGACAAGGAAGCCAAGGCGGCCACGCCAAAGCCGTAAGGGAGCAGCGCCATGGATGCCGCCAGCCTGTCGCGCGCGATCTCGGTCCGCCACAAGGAAGCGGGCCACCTGCGCCTCGAACTACCGCCGCGCCTGCTCGATCCGGCCGCGCGAGAACATCTCGACGCCGGCCTGCGCGAGCGGCTCGGCGTCTATCGCGTCAGCTTCGAGCCCGGGGAGCGGCGCATGTCGATCCGCTACGAGCCCCAGCAGTGCAGCCAGCAGGACGTGGCGCGCCAGTTGCGCGGCCTGCTCGACACACTGCCGCCCGAGTCTGCGCCTTCGTGGGCGCCCGCCGCCGCTCCGCTGCCCGGCGCCAAGCTGATCGGCGACGCCGGCAAATGGGCCGACCGCTTCCTGGGCGGCACCATCAAGTCGCGCCTCGATCCGGTCATGAAGGGTGCGCTGACCGAGAAGGCTACCCTCAATTTCCTCAACGATGTGCTGATGTTCTACCTCATCAAGGTGCATTGGGACCTGATCACCAAGCGCTGGATGAAGGAGCCGCTCAAGCACGCCGACGCCTGGCTGACCACCTTCTACCTGATCTTCCTGCTGATCCGCTTCCGGAAGGGCAAGTGAGGAAGCACAAGCACCTGCGCGTCGTCCATCGCCTCGCGCACCGCCTGCGCATCGTCTCGACGCCGCTGGCGAAGCAGCCCGAGCGCTGCTACATCCTCGAAATCCTCCTGCGCAAGCACCCCGCCGTCAGCGGCGTGCGTGCCGTCCCAGAGATCGGCTCGGTAGTCGTGCACTACGATCCGGCCAGGCTGCCCGAGGAACGGCTGCTGGCGACCCTCGACGCCGTGATCGGCAACATCGTCAGCGCACCGCCGCCCAAACCGGCGCCAGTATCGGCTGGACAACCCGACGGTCCGCTGCAGGAATGCAACGTCGCGGTCGAAGGCATGACCTGCGCCTCTTGCGCGCTGCTGATCGAGATGTCGCTGCAACGCGACCCGCGCGTGCAGGGCGCGACGGTGAACTTCGCGGCCGGTACGGCGACGGTGAAGGGCCGTCTCTCGCGTGACGAATTGTTCGCCTCGGTGAAGAAGCTCGGCTACGAACCGCGGCCGATGGACACGCTGGCACAGCGCCGGCTGGTGGTGGAGCGCGAGAGGGAACGCCTGCAACTGGCGAAGAAGAAGCTCTGGCAGGCCGTGGCGATGACGGTACCGGTGATGGCCTCGGGCATGCTGATGCACCAGAGCCCGGCATTGCGCCTCATCGAATTCGCGCTGTCGACCGCGACGGTGTTCGGCCCCGGCGGCGACATCTTCCGCAAGGCCTGGATGCTGGCGCAGCAGCGCGAAGTCAACATGGACACGCTGATCAGCATCGGTGCCGGCGCGGCCTGGGCCTACAGCCTGCCCGGCGTGCTGCGGCCGCATCACCATGTCTACTTCGAGTCGGCGGCGGGCATCCTCAGCTTCGTGCTCGCCGGCCGTTACATGGAGGAGCGCGCCAAGGGTCGCGCCTCCGAGGCGATCCGCAAACTGATCGAACTTCAGCCGCCTACCGCGTATCGCCTTCGCGATGGCGTCGAAGAGGAAGTGCCGGTCGACGACCTGGCGGTCGGCGACCTCGTGCGCGTGCGGCCCGGCGACAAGGTGCCGACCGACGGCGTGCTGGTCGAGGGCGGTTCGGCCATCGACGAATCGCTGCTCACCGGCGAATCGCTGCCGGTCGCCAAGGGCAGCGGCGATGCGGTGGCCGGCGGCTGCCTCAATGGCACCGGCGCCTTCGTGATGCGCGTTTCTGCCGTCGGTGGCGACACGGTGCTCTCCGGCATCATTCGCATGGTCGACCACGCCCAGGGCGCCAAGCTGCCCGTGCAGCGCCTGGCCGACAGCATCTCCGCCCGCTTCGTGCCGGCGGTCGGAGCCATCGCCGCCGCGACGCTGGTCGGCTGGCTGCTGGCCGGACATCCCGCTTCGCGCGCCCTGGCGCATTCGGTGGCCGTGCTGCTGATCGCCTGCCCCTGCGCGCTAGGGCTCGCCACGCCGACCGCCATCATGGTCGGCACCGGACAAGCGGCGAAGCGCGGCATCTACATCCGCAACGGCGAGGCACTGGAGACCGCCGCCAAGCTGACCTCGCTGGTCTTCGACAAGACCGGCACCATCACCGAAGGCCGGCCCGTGGTGACCGACTTCATTGCCGAGGGCGCGGACGAGCAGGAAGTGCTGTCCCGCGTTGCCGGCGCGGAAGGCCACTCCGAACACTTCCTGGCGCGCGCCATAGCCGCCTACTGCAAGTCGCGCGGCGTGTCGCCACGACTGACTTCGGACTTCGAAGCGACCCCGGGCCGCGGCGTGCGCGCGCAGTGCGAGGGCGAAGCGATGCTCATCGGCAACGCCGCGCTGCTGGAAGAGCATGACATCCGCGGCGATGACTACCAGGCGCGTGCCGACGAATTCGCCGCACAAGGCAAGACACCGGTCTTCGTTGCACTCGGGAACCGCTGCGTGGCACTGTTCGCCATCGCCGATCGGGCGCGGCCCGGCGCGCGCGAGGCCATCGCGCTGCTGCACCGGCTCGGCATGAAGACGGTGATGGCGACCGGCGACGTCGAGGCCGCCGCGCGCCACATCGCGCGCGAGGTCGGCATCGACGTGGTAATCGCCCGCGCCACGCCGGCCGACAAGCTCCAATTGATCCGCCGCTTGCAGAAGGAGGGTGCCAAGGTCGGCATGATCGGCGACGGCATCAACGACGCCCCAGCGCTGGCGGCGGCCGACGTCGGCTTCGCAGTCGGCGGCGGCGCCGACATCGCCGTCGAGGCCGCCGACGTGACCCTGGTCGGCGGCGACATCGCCCGCGTCGCCGGCGGCATCGAGCTGTCGCGCCGGACGATGAAGGTGATCCGCCAGAACCTGTTCTGGGCGCTCGGCTACAACGTGGTCGCGATCCCCGTCGCCGCCGCCGGGCGGCTCAACCCGATGATCGCGGCTGCGGCGATGGGCATGAGTTCGGTATCGGTACTGAGCAATTCGCTGCGCTTGCAGAGGCAGTAGTTGGACCACGCCCACCACCTCGCAGAATTCTCCTACGCGCTCGCCTTCATGACCGGCCTGCTCGGCAGCGGGCATTGCCTGGGCATGTGCGGCGGGCTGGTGTCGGCTTTCTTCATGAAAGTCAGGCATGGCGGTGCGCCGGCCTACCTCGCCTATCACGGCGCGCGGCTGGCGATCTATGCGCTGGTCGGCCTGGTCGCGGCGGCGCTCGGTGCGGTGCTGGTCGCCACCGGCGGCATCGGGCTGGCGCAGGGCGTGCTGCAGATCGTCGCCGGCCTCGTGGTGATCCTGCTCGGGCTCGACCTGGCGGGCGTCTCGCCGATCCGCAACACGGTCGGCTTCGCGCCGCTCGCCTGGCTGCGCAAGCAGTTCGTCGGCGCGACGCAGAAGGGGCCGATCGTCGGCGCGGCGATCGGCGGCGCCATCAACGGCATGATGCCCTGCTCGATGACCATGGCCATGGCGGTGCAGGCGACCACCGCGCCCTCGGTCCCTGAAGGGATGCTGCTGATGCTCGCCTTCGGCGTCGGCACCCTGCCGTCAATGCTGTCGGCGACCTTCCTGTTCGGCAAGCTCGGGCCGCGCCTGCGTGGCTGGCTGCTCAAGTTTGCGGCGCTGTTCGTGATCGTGCTGGGCGTATCGACGCTCTGGCAGGGCTTGCGCTTCTACCTGGTGATGGTGAAGCTGGCCTAGCCCGGCTCAGGGCATGATCTCGACGTACTCGTAGACCTCGTTGTCCACGAGGCGCCGGCGCACCGGCACCGGCAACTGGGCAAACCAGGCGTGCGGATCGTGGCGATCGATCTCGCGGCCCATGTGGCGAATCAGTTCGCAGATCGGCTCGACGACGTTCTCGCGGTAGCGGTCGTCGCCGTCGACGTAGCCGCGCCAGAGATTCTTCATGCAGTTGCGCCGGCACCACAAGAACGCCTCGCATGCCTCGCAGGGCATCTCCGGTCTCGGTTGCAGGGGGCTCTTCTTCAGCCAGTTGCCCTGGATCTCGCCCATCTGCATGGCGGGATCGTACATCATGTCGGGGCAGGGGTAGATGCGGCCGCTGGGCATGACATTGATGAGGTGCGAGGAGACGCGGCACTGCGTGAGCCCGCCGTAGAGCTCCTGCGCGCGATTGGGCAGCAGCTTGTTGCGCACCATGCCCATGGCCGGAATCAGCGGATAGAGCGTGTCGGTCGAGGCGAAGAACTTTTCGATGAGCCTGTCCAGCACCGCCTTGCGCTTGTCCGGCGAATCGCCGCCGTACATTTCGTCGGCGACGAACTGCCAGTAGAGGTAGTCGATGGCCTCGAGCGAGGAGGCCAGTTCGTCGAGTTCCTCGAAAGTCGTGTCGGGGTTGCCCCAGGTGACGCGCGCGGTGATGGTGCCGCCGACGCGGCCGTGCACTTTGTCGAGGTTGCGGATTACCTGCCGCCAGATGCCGCGCCCGCGGTAGCCGTCGGTGGTGGCTTCGCCGCCGTCGATGGAGACCAGGATGTTGGCGAAGCGCGCCAGCATCCAGTCCGGCACATCGTCGAGCAGCGTGCCGTTGGTCTGGAGCTGGTAGCGGAATTCGGGAAAGCGCCGCATCACCGCCTCCATCATCGGCCGATTGAGTGTCGGCTCGCCGCCGTAGAAGGTGACATAGACCTCTTTGCCCGCCAGGTGCCGGGCCACGAAGACCGCCAGTTGGTCGATGTCGTATTCGAGTTCGGTCTGCGAGCCGAGCACGTCGCCGATGCCGAGCGAGCAATAGGTGCATTTGAGGTTGCACCTGAGCGTGGTCAGCAGTTGCAGTTCGACGCGACCGCCGGCAATGGCGTTTGGATCGGAAGTTGTAATCATCGGGGTCCCGCAAGCAAGGGCTGCGAGTCTACCCATGCCCAGTCCAGGGTCAAGCCTGCTGTTTCGACCTGAACTTGCGCCGCCGGTGAACTATATTCAGACGACCGGACCGGGCCAACGCGGTTCCGGAGACCCCCCTAGCCAGCACGGGAAGCCGCCATGACCAACATTGCGAAGCTGCTGGGCAGCGAGGCCGATTCGCTGCTCGAGCATACCTGCCTCACCATCCCCCGCGGCGCGCTGCATCTGCCGGGCCCCGACTTCATCGACCGTGTCGTCGCCGGCAACGACCGCCGCCCTGCAACCTTGCGCAACTTCCAGCAGATATTCAATTCGGGCCGCCTGGCCGGCACCGGCTACCTGTCCATCCTGCCGGTGGACCAGGGCATCGAGCACTCGGCGGGCGCGTCGTTCGCGCCCAATCCGCTGTATTTCGACCCCGAGAACATCGTCAAGCTGGCGCTCGAGGGCGGCTGCAACGCAGTGGCCTCCACCCTAGGCGTGCTGGGCGCGGTGGCACGCAGGTACGCCCACAAGATCCCCTTCCTGGTGAAGCTGAACCACAATGAAATGCTCACCTTTCCCACCATGTATGACCAGACGCTGTTCGCCGACGTACGGCAGGCCTTCGAGATGGGCGCGGTGGCCGTTGGGGCGACGGTGTATTACGGTTCGCCGGAATCGCGGCGCCAGATCTGGGAGATCTCCCAGGCCTTCGCCGAAGCCCACCGACTGGGCATGGTCACCTTCCTCTGGTCCTACCTGCGCAATGCGGGCTTCAAGAAGGACGGCATGGATTTCCATGAATCGGCCGATCTGACCGGCCAGGCCAACCACCTGGCCGCGACCATCGAGGCGGACGTCGTCAAGCAGAAGCAGGCCACCAGCAACGGCGGCTACAACGCCATCGGCTTCGGAAAGACGCACCCCCGGGTCTATTCCGAGCTGACCTCGAACCATCCGATCGACCTGGTCCGCTATCAGGTGGCCAACTGCTACATGGGCCGCGCCGGCATGATCAATTCCGGCGGCGCGTCGGGCGAGAACGATCTCGCCCAGGCGGTGCGCACGGCGGTGATCAACAAGCGGGCCGGTGGCATGGGCTTGATTTCCGGACGCAAGGCATTTCAGCGGCCCATGGCCGAGGGGGTGGAATTGCTGCATGCCGTCCAGGACGTATATCTCGCACCCGAAGTAAGCATCGCCTAACCCGCAGGAGATCGCCACATGAAAACGTGCAAATCCCCCCGCCGGCTCGGTGTCGCAATCGCCATTGTCGCGGCGGCCCATTTCTTGACTGCCTGCTCTCAACAGCCTATGGCCGGTGCGCCGGGACCGGGGCCGATGCCCTCGTTCTCGGACTTCGATCTCAACAAGGATGGCCGGATCACCGAGGATGAGTTCAACGAAGCGCGCGCGGCGCGAATCGCCGACCGTGCCCAGAAGGGTTATCCGATGCGTGGGATGGGCTCTGCCGCCTCGTTCGCCGACATCGATACCAACCGCGATGGCACGCTGTCGCCGGCCGAATTCGCCACCCATCAGGCCGCGCATCGCCAGCAAATGATGGGCCGGTGACCCGCTGCTAGAACGGGAAGGCCAGCGCCAGCCGGCGCAGGCCGAGCAGGATCAGGACCAGCGCCGCTGCCCAGACCAGCCAGCGCGACAGCCAGGCGCGGCCCGACCTGATTTCGCGGCCGAGGCGGCCGGCAAGCGGCACCAGGACGATGATGGGTGTCATCGCCGCGCCGAGGCCGAAGGCAAGGCCGAAGGCAGCGCCCTGCGGCGCGCTGCCGGCATTGGCGGCCAGCGCCAGCAGCGAGGCGAGCGGCATGCAGGGCGTCAGCGACAGCGCTGCGCCGAGGAAGAGCGGCGGCAGCGTGTCGCGCTTGCGCTGGAAGCGTACGGGTTGACGAGTCAGCCGTGGTGACGCGCCGCCGCAGGACGATGCCGGACGGCGCAGCAGCCAGAGCCCCGCCAGGATGCTCGCGCCGCCGATCACGGCGTTGCCCACGCTGCCGCCCAGCGCCTTGGCCAGGCCGACGCCGATGGCGCCGGCCAGCGCGGCCAGCAGCGTGTAGGTCAGCACGCGGCCGGCGAGGAAGACGCCCGTGTGCAAGAAGGCTTCGCCCTGGCCGCTGGCGCGGCCGAGCGCCCAGGTGCCCATGAAGGGCAGGCAGGTCACCGTGCAGGCCGTCATGCCCATCGAGACGCCGAGCAGCCAGGCGGTGGCCAGCGTCACCTGGCCAGCCGCGAGTTCCTCAGGCATCGCCGGTGGCGGGGGCCGCGTTCCTGGCGAACTTGAGCGGCTTGACGGTGCCGTCGGGCAGTTCGCCCTTGACCTTGTCCTTGTAATACTCGCGGCTCGACGCGAACAGCGTGAGCGGTCCCCACTTGAGCGCGATCACGCCGTCCTGCGGGCAGTATTCGCTGCAGCGACCGCACAGCGTGCAGTCCTCGTGATAGGCCTTGCGGCCGGCCTCTGTCGATATTTCCGGAATGTCCATCGGGCAGGCATCGCTGCAGATGCGGCACTTGCCGCAGTGCTCGCCGGTCTTCTTGACCAGGCGGAGCGGCGACAGGCGCTGGAACAGGGCGTTGAAGGAGAGCATCGGACAGATGCGGCAGAACGGCTGGCGCATGGCAAGCGCCGCGACCAGTATGAAGCCGATCAGCACGTTGGCGATGGCGCCGAGCGAGAAGCTGACGGTGTCGTTCACGCGGATCGCCAGTTGCTCGGTGCTGCCGGTAAGCAGCGTGGTGGCGATGCGCGACGGGCAGATGTCGCAGTACGGATTGCCGAGGCTGTGCGGCACGGTACCCAGGCCGGCCAGCAACGGCAGCACGAACACCAGCGCCAGCAGCAGCAGCCACTTGACCGGCCGCACGCGCTTGACGTCGCCGAGGTTGCCCGGCGCGAAGCGGCGCAGCGGCAGGTTGAACCGGCGCCCGACCTTGCCGATCAGTTCCTGGAGGGTGCCGAGCGGACAGACCCAGCCGCAGAAGGCCTTGCCGAACACGAAGAAGAAGGCAAAGAAGCTGGCAATGGTCATCAGCAGGGGCAGCACCATCTGGAAGGTGAGCTGCTGCGCCGCCACCATGGCCATGCCGATGCGGTGGTGGATCTGGTGCTGGGTCGGCACCAGCACGCAGTAGCCGCCGTTCTGCATGTCGTAGGCGCACGAGAGCGCCGGTAGCGCGCTGCTGATCTTCTCGGCCGAGTAGTGGCCGAACACGACGCTGCCCCAGACGGTGAGGAACAGCATGACGAACTGGACGAAGAGACGGAAGCGGGACAGGGTGGGGAACAGGGTCTTAAGCATTCTTGTTCTCCGAAAAGTCAGTCTTCGCGGTACGCCTGCGCAGCAGCGGCAACGCGGCGACCATGCCGATCACGCCGAACGCGGCGCCCCAGGCGATGCTGCGCGTGCGGTCCGGATCGGGCGAGTACGTGTAGTTGAAGGCAGTGAGATAGCGCTTGCCTTCCGCCTCGTGCTCGGTGCCGAGCACGAACTTGGCGCGGCGCGGTCCCATCGAGTGCTCTTCGCCGCCGGGCTTGGCCTTCTGCTCCCGGAAGTCGCGTGGGAATAGCACGACGACCATGCCTTGCGCATCGCTGACATAGCTGGAGCGGCTGCCGAATTCGGTTTCCAGCGTCACTGCCTGGTTCGCCAGCGGCGCGCCGTTCCAGCGCACCAGGACGCGCCATTGCTCGGATTCGCGATAGCCGCTGTGCTCGCGCGGCAACGGCTGCGGTACGAGTTCCAGTTCATGCTTCGGCTGCTTCAGGAGTTCCGTCGCGGCCGGGCCCGGATTGCTGAAATACCAGGCCGTCGAAGCGATGCGCACCTCGGTGTCGCTCTCCTGGCGCGCGATCACCCAGTGGTAGTTGCCGACCTTGGGTGAGGCGGATTCGATCTTGGCGCCCTCGGGGCCGACGGGATAGGCGACGCGCCGGCGCTCGCCGGGGCCGCCGACGGCGAATACCGTCACCTCGGCGGCGTCGATTCCCGACAGCTTCAGCGCGGCCGCGCCACGCTCGCTGCCGCGCGACATCGCCGGGGTGAGGACAGGCAGGCGCGTCCATTCGCGCGCGGCGGCATGCTGCGCGTGGTCGTGCTGGGCCAGGGCCGGCAGGCCCAGCAGCACGGCCCCCAATGCTGCAATCGACTTCATGTGGACTCCCATCAGAAGCTCGCCATCATGCCGATCGTCCAGGCGCGCGGCTTGCCGACCACGATCGAGGGATCGTTGTCGTCGTAGACGCGGTCGTACAGGCCGGTGATGTAGTTCGCGGAATCGTTGGTGCCGCGTGCCGTCACCCAGTAGTCGCGATCGAACAGGTTGTCGATGCGGGCGAAGAAGGACCACTTGGTGCCGAGAGCGAACGGCCCCGGTCCCTTCAGCTCGTAGTTGCCGTGCAGGGTGAAGATGGCGCGGCCGGGCAACTTGACCTGATTGATTTCGTCGGCCCAGGACCAGGAGCGGGCGTCCATTTCCAGCGCCAGGCGGAGTTCGCTGGTCGGCTGCCAGCCGAAGGTGGTGTCGATCTGATGGCGCGCGACGCGCGGCACGTCGTTACCGGTATTATCGTATCTGACCAGGGTCGGCGAAGCCACGTACGGACTGCCCAGGGTCTGGAAGAAGGTCTCGTACTTGGTGAATTTGGCCTGGATGTAGGTATAGGCGACATCCAGCGTCAGCGGCAGCTTGCGGTCCGTGCGCAGGGCCAGTTCGAAGCCGCGGTTGCGCACGCCGCCGATATTGTCGTACATCTCCTTGTAGGTGGCGCTCGACGCCGAGTACTGGCCGACCGTACTCATGATGTAGTCCTTGCGGTCGATCTGGAAGATCGCCGCTTCTGTGTCGATGGCAACGCCGAACGGCGCCGACTTCGAGCGCACGCCAAGCTCAAGGTTCAGCGAGCGTTCCGGCCTCAGGTTTTCGTTGTTCTCCGTCTTGCCGCCGGTCGGCGAGATGCTGCCGTTGTAGAGCTGGTCGGCGCTTGGCGCCCGAAAGCCTGTCGACACGTTGGCGTAGATGTCGTCGCGGTCAGTGACGGCATAGGCGGTGCCGGCCCGCCAGGAAGTAACGTTGAAAGTCTTGCTGCGACTGAAGGGGGTGGCGAGTTCCTTGGTCACGCCGGCGTGGTAGTCGAGCACGATGTTGTCGTAGCGGCCGTTGCCGGTCAGCGTCCAGCGCGGCGCCGGCGCCAACTTCAGTTCGCCATACACCGCATTGACATCTTCCAGCGTTCGGTTATTGCCGAGTACGCTGCCGGCCGTGGTCAGGTTGGCGGGCGCGCAGCTTGCACCGGTCCGCGAGCAGTAGCTGACCATCGCCGTGTTGAGGTTCTGGTACTCGTTGCGGCGCAGATCACCGCCGAGCAGCCATGCCAGGAGATCGCCGGCGCCGCGCCACTCGCTCTTCACGCCGCGTTGCGTCTGATGGTAGTTGTTCAGTGTCGTGTAGGCATCCTGCGCGGAGTTCGGGATCGTCGCGCCGGTCGCGCTGACGCGCTGGGGCCCCGACCAGAAGGTGGTGTGGTCGCGATACTCGTAGATCATGGCCAGAAAGTTGCTCGTGTCGGTCAGGTCGTTCGAGTAGGTCGCGTGAAGCTTCTGCAGGTCGACATTGAACTTGCGCGCGTAGTCGCGGCCGATCCTGCCCTGTGGGTCGAGTTGCGCCTGCGTGGCGCCGGTGACCGAGCCGTGCTTGTCCTTCATGCGATCGGATGTTTCGAAGCCGAAGGTGAGGTCGGAGCGATCGGTGAGGTAGAGGCGCAGGTTGCCGTCGAAGTAGTCGGTCTCGTAGCCGGATTGCCAGTACCAGTCGTCGTTCTGGCGATGCGTCGCCTGCAGGTGGCCGGTGCCCCAGTCGCCGCCCAGGCCGGCGCGCACCAATTCCCGGTCGTAGCCCCAGGCGCCGACGTCGGCGCCGATCGTGACGCCCTTGTAGCCGGCGCCGCGTTTGGTCGTGACGATCACCGCCCCGGCCAGCGCGTCGTCGCCGAACAGGTAGGAGGCGCCACCCTTGATGACCTTGATCGACTCGATGTTGTCGAGGTCGATGTTGACCTTGCCGGTGCGCTCGAACACCGGCACGCCGTCGATGACGATGGCCACGCCCGGCTTCTCGCCCATGTAGCGCTGGTTCTCGATGCCGCGCAGCTTGATCTTGATTTCGTCGCCCGACGAGACGTCCGCGGTCACGCCCGGGATCGCTTTCAGAATCTGCATCATGTTTTCGGGGCGCTTCTCGTCGACGGTCTTGCCGCTGATGTCGTGCGTCGTACTCGCCTCGGCGCGCTTGGAGTGGAAGCGATCGTCGATGGTGGTCGAGGTGACATTGACCTCGCCGAGTTGGGTTTCCTGCGCGGCCGCGGCGAACGGAATCGCCGCCGCAGCCAACGCGCATGCCATGCGCTTCACGGGTATCTCCCCTGCTGGTTTCGAGTGGGTCGCAGTCTATGTTCGGGGTTGACTTAAGTTCCGCGACACGTTGCCGCATGCGACCCTGTGTCGCGGAACATCGGCGAACGAGGCGTGTCGCCACGGCTGACTTCCTGCGTGCGACACAATGTCGCAGTGATTGGGCCTGCGCGGCGACTAATATCGCCAAGGGGGAAGTTTCCGCTATTGAAAGGAGCAGTACCATGGATCGTCGCGAAGCACTGAAGTTGTCACTCCTGGCCGGTGCCGGCCTGGCGGTCGGTTCCGCCCCTGCGGGAGCCGCCCAATGCGAGGGCGACGGCACGCCGATGCAGTTCATCCCGAAGAAGGCGGCCGATGCCAA
>JACRIZ010000113.1 GCA_016235765.1 Rhodocyclales bacterium
CGCGATTTCGCAGGGCGACGAGATTTACATCATCGATCCCGCCAAATGCACCGAATGCGTCGGCCACTTCGACACGCCGCAGTGCCGCGAAGTCTGCCCGGTCGATTGCATCCCCGGCGACCCCGCCCATGTCGAATCCCAGGATCAGCTGATGGCCAAGTTCCTGAAGTTGACGGGCGGCAGCAAGTAAATCACGCAGCTGCGCGCATCAGCGCAGACTGCGGCGGGCGGAGGGTGGCGTCGAGCGCCGCCTCCAGCTCCGCCAGTTCCCTCAGGCGGGTATCCAGCAAGGCGATGTCCTGCGACAGTTCCGCGATGCGGTCTTCCAGGCCTTCGGCGGCCTCGTGGATGCGCCGCACGTTTTCCAGCCGGTGCCGCATCTGCCGCTGGACTTCGCGCACCTGATTCTCCAGCGGCGCCATCAAGGCGCGCAGCCAGTGTTCGGCATCCCGGTTGGCGTGGTCGAAGATGCGGCGGATCTGCGAGACGACGGTCTCGAAGAACTGCTGGGTGATCGTCTTCTTGTCGCTGGTCAAGAGCTTCATCACGTTGCTGTACTGCCGCCGCGACGCGACCTCCAGATGATTGAGCTGGCGCCGGCGCGTGGCCAGCGTGTAGGCCACCGGCGGCTCGATGGCCACGCCGTAGGCCTTGCCGAACTTCTCGCGCATCACTTTCATCATCGTCGAGATCTCGGCGATGTCGCTTTCCGAAGAATCCAGGCACTCGCCGGCCGCCGCGAACAACTCGCCCATCGCCGACAGCAGTTGCGGCGTAAAGCGCGCCTGGCGCATGTTTTCCCGGGTCCGGCGCGCATGGGTGCGCAGCGCTTCCAGGCCAAGGTGGGAGAACAGCGTCTCGGAGAGGCGAGAATAGACGCTGCGCACCGCGTAGTACTCGCGCAGTCCCTTCTCGTAGGTTTCCTTCTCCATCTTCGCCTTGACCACCATCTGGGCGACCATGGCGGCGTTCTTGCCGCGCAGGGCGATCAGCTCGTCGAGTTGCGCGGCCAGTGCCGCGCGCCGCGTCGCCAGCAGCTGATCCACTTCCCCGGCCAACTGGCGCGCCTCCGCGGCGGTACCGCGGGCGACGATGTCCTGCTTGGCCGGCAGCAATCCTTCCGCGAGCGCACCTTCGAGCTGCGGCAGGCGGCTCTTTTCGAGCAGGATCGGATCGCGGCCGATCTTGGCGACCAGGCCCTTCTGCGCCGAAACGGGGAACACGCTGGTCGGCGCGAGGCCGAGGATGTTGGCGCAGGAATCGACCTGGCGCTCGATCTCGGCATCGATGTCCTCGCTCGGCCGGATACCGTCCCAGAGGCCGTCGATCTTGTTCAGGACCACCAGCCGGCCGGCACCGCTGCCGACGTGGTCGCGCCAGACGGCCAGGTCGGTCTGCGTGACGCCGGTGTCGGCGGCGAGGATGAACAGCACGGCGTGGGCGCTGGGCAGCAGCGACAGGGTCAGTTCCGGCTCGGCGCCGATGGCGTTGAGACCCGGGGTGTCCAGCACCACCAGGCCCTGTTCGAGCAGGGGGTGCGGAAAGTTGATCATGGCGTGCCGCCAGCGCGGGATTTCCACCTGGCCTTGCCGGTCGGCGACCAGGCTGCCGTCGGCGCCATTGCCGATGGCGAAACCGAGCGCCTGGGCGGCGGCGGCCGGCACCTGCTTCACTTCGCCGACCCGGCGCAGCGACTCGGCGACGTCTTCGGGCATTTCCGGATCGAAGGCGAAGGCCTGCCAGGCTTCGGGCACGCCGCGCAGGTCGGCGATGCTGGCGCCCTCGGCGCGCGTCTCGATCGGCAGCAGAGCGATGCGCGGTGGCACGCCCTTGTCCCAGGAAATCTCGGTCGGGCACATGGTGGTGCGGCCGGCCGACGACGGCAGCACGCGGCCGCCGCGATCGGCGAAGAACAGGGCATTGATCAGTTCCGACTTGCCGCGCGAAAACTCGGCGACGAAGGCCACCACCAGCTTGTCTTCGTCGAGGCGGTCGCGGACGCGCCGCAGCCGCTGCTCGGTTTCGCTGTCGAGCAAGTCGCCATCCTCCAGCCATGCCTGCAGGTGTTCGGCAAGCCGGCGGACGTCGTCGCGCCAGGCGCGGTAGGCTTCGAATTGTCGGGCGAGGGTCATGGTATCGGGTGGGAAGTCCGGAGTCAGCGTTGGCAGCGGGGACAATAATACGTCGCCCGGTTGCCCTGGCGCAGCATTTTGATGGGTGTGCCGCACTCCTGGCAAGGCTTCCCGGCCCGGTCGTAGACGCGGTGGCGGGTCTGGAAGTCGCCCAGGCCGCCCTCGCAACTGACATAATCGCGCAGGCTGCTGCCGCCCGCCCGGATGGCGGCGCGCAGGGTTTGCTTGATCGCCGGAACCAACCGCGCCAGCCGGGCAGGCGAAACGCGGCCGGCCGCCGCGCGCGGATCGATGCCGGCCAGGTGCAGGCTTTCCGAAGCATAGATGTTGCCCACACCGACGACGATGCCGGCATCCATGATGGCGGGCTTGATGGCGATGCGCCGGCCGCGCAGGGCCGCCGCCAGTGCGGTCGCGGTGAAGCTGCGCTCCAGCGGCTCGGCGCCCAGGTGGGCGAGCAGCGGATGTGCTTCCGGGGCGTCCTCCAGCCACAACACGGCACCGAAGCGCCGCGGGTCGCGCAGGCGGAGAACCTCGTCGCCGAACCGGATGTCGAAGTGATCGTGCCTGGCTGCCGGCTCGCCCCGCGGGACCATGCGCAAGCTTCCCGACATGCCGAGGTGGACCAACAGATGGCCATTGCCGAAATCGAACAGCAGGTACTTGCCGCGCCGCCGGATTGCACGCAATTGGCGACCCTGCAGATGCCCCGGCAAGCCGCGCGGCATGGGGTAGCGCAACGCGGGAACGCGCATCGCGACATCGGCGACGCAGCGGCCGATCAGGCGCTGCGCAAGGCCGAGGCGGGTGACTTCGACTTCAGGCAATTCGGGCATGACGACGGATGCCTTTCCCCAGGCGAAACTGCTAACATCAGCCGACACATTGTATGTTTCCCGGCCCGCCCAGGCCCATTTCCGCCCCGCCCGCCAAAATGAAACGCCGCCTGCTTCCCGTCCTGATCGCCGCCATGCTGGCCCTGCCGGTTCTGGCCCAGGAGGCCGACAGTCCCGAACCGTCGTCGGCCGCGTTGCCCAATCAGGAACTGACGCCGCGCATCCTGTACGAATTCCTGCTCGCCGAACTGGCCGGTGCGCGCGGCCAACTGGCGCTGTCGCTCGAGGCCTACATGGACCTCACCCGTACCACGCGGGACCCGCGCATCGCCCGCCGCGCCGCCGAAATCGCGCTGTTCGCGCGGCGTTACGACGCAGCGCTGGAGGCGACCCGCCTGTGGGCCGAGGCCGACCCCAAGTCGCCGCAGCCGCAGCAGATGTTGACCAGCCTGCAGGCTGCCACGGGCCGCAATGCCGAGCTCGAAGCGAGCTTCGCGCCGCAGCTGGCCGCCGCGGGCAAGGAGGTCGGTGTTCTGCTCCTGCAGCTCAATCGCGCCCTGGCGCGGCATCCCGACAAGAAGGCGGCGCAGGAACTGGTGGGTCGGCTGACCGAGCCCTACCTGGGCATTGCCGAGGCGCACTTCGCGCGCGCCCAGGCGGCGCACAGCGCGGGCGACCTGGGCGGCGCGACCGCCGAACTCGACAAGGCGGTCGCCTTGCGCCCGGATTGGGAGCAGGCGGCGCTGGCGCGCGCCCAGATGACGCAAGACCCGGCCGACACGGCCCGCTATCTGGGCCGCTTCGTGGCCAAGAACCCGAAGGCGAGCGATGCGCGCCTGGCCTATGCGCGCAGTCTTGTCGCGGTCAAGCAGTTCGCCGAGGCCAGGCAGCAGTTCCAGGTCCTGTTGGCCGACCGTCAGGACGATGGCGATGTGGTCTATGCCGTGGCGGTGCTTTCCCTGCAGCTGAACGACGTCGCCGAGGCCGAGAAGCAGCTCAAGCGCCTGGTTGACATGAATCACGGCGAAAGCGACGCCGCGCGCCTCTATCTCGGCCAGATCGCCGAGGAACGCCAGCAGCCGGACGCGGCATTGAAGTGGTACGGCGAGGTCGTCACCGGTGCCCAGTATCTGCCCGCACGCCTGCGCATGGCGCAACTGCAGGTACGCCTGCAGAAGCTCGACGACGCACGGCGGACCCTGCACGAGACGGCGGCCGCGACGCCGGGCGAGCGCGCCCAACTCCTGATTGCCGAAGCCCAGTTCCTGCGCGACGCCGGTCGTCCGGCCGATGCCTACGCGGTGCTGACCGACGGGCTGGCGACGCATCCCGACCAGCCGGAACTGCTCTACGAGGCGGCGATGATGGCCGAGAAGGCCGGCAAGCTCGACGCCGTCGAGCCCACCCTGCGTCGGCTGATCACCGTCCGTCCCGAGCATGCCCATGCCTACAACGCGCTCGGCTACTCGCTGGCCGACCGCAACGAACGCCTCGACGAGGCGCAGCAACTGATCGACAAGGCGCTGCAGCTGGCGCCCGAGGATCCCTTCATCCTCGACAGCAAGGGCTGGGTGCTGTACCGGCGCGGCGATGCGCAAGGCGCGCTGGAGGTGCTGAAGAAGGCGTTCGCGCTGCGCGCCGATCCGGAAATCGCCGCCCACCTCGGCGAAGTGCAGTGGGCCCTGGGCCGCAAGGACGAAGCGCGCCGGACCTGGGGCGACGCCTTGAAGGCCAGCCCGGGTAACGAGGTCCTGGTCGGCACGGTCAGGAAGTTCGCGCCCTGAAACACATTGGCATCGCGCTGGCGGCGCTGTTGCTGGCCGGCTGTGCACCGTTGCCGGCCGGCCATGCCATCCATCGTACGCCGCAGGTCCTCACGGAGTTCGAGCTCGACGGCCGCATCGTGGTCCGCGAAAGTCAGTCGCGGCACTACGCCAACATCTCCTGGCGGCACGATGCCCGGCACGACGAAATCCTGCTCAAGACGCCACTGGGCCAGGGCGTTGCCGAACTGTCGCGTGACAGCCGCGGTGCCCGGCTGGTGACGGCTGAGCGCAAGGAATACGTGGCGGACGACTGGGAAGGGCTGTCGGAACAGGTGTTCGGTGCCCGTCTGCCGCTCGACGACCTGCCGCTATGGCTTTCCGGCCGCGCGCCGCCGCGCGCGTCGGGCTGGCGCGTCGACTACCTCGAATACCAGAGCGATGCCGCCGACGCCCTGCCGGTGCTGATCGAGGCGCGGCGCGGCGACATCGAACTGCGGCTCAAGGTCAGCGAATGGATCGTGGCGCGATGAGCGACTGGGATCGCCCCTGGCCCGCGCCGGCCAAGCTCAACCTGTTCCTGCACGTGGTCGGCCGCCGCGCCGACGGCTACCACCTTTTGCAGACCGTATTCCGTTTCCTCGACTACGGCGATGAGTTGCGCTTCGCGCCGCGCACCGACGGTGCGATCGTGCTGGCCACGCCCTTGCCCGGTGTGCCGGCGGAGTCCGACCTGACGGTGCGCGCGGCGCACCTGCTGCGCGAACGTGCGGGTATTTCGGCGGGCACCACCATTTCGCTGCTGAAACGGCTGCCGATGGGCGGCGGCCTGGGCGGCGGCAGTTCCGACGCCGCGACCACGCTCGTCGCGCTCAACCGCCTGTGGAACTGCGGACTACCCGAAGCCGAATTGCAGCGCCTGGGCCTGGTGCTCGGCGCCGACGTGCCCGTATTCATCCATGGCCGCGCCTGCTTCGCCGAGGGTGTCGGCGAACGCTTCACCGACCTCTCCTTGCCGCCGGCCTGGTATCTGGTCACGGTGCCGGACGTGGCGGTGCCCACCGCCGAAATCTTCGGGGCGCCCGACCTGCGCCGCGCCACGCCGGCGATTGCTCCCGCCGAGTGGCGTCCGGGCACAGGTGGCAACGACCTCGAACCCGTGGCACGGCGTCTTTATCCCGAAGTGGGCCGCCACCTCGACTGGCTGCGCGCGCGCGGCCCGGCCCGGATGAGCGGTTCGGGGGCCTGCTGCTTCGCCGAATTCGCCGCCGAGGCCGAGGCCCGGGCGGCGCTGGCGGCCTTGCCCGCGGAGATGCGCGGCTTCGTCGCCCGCGGCATCGATTTGCACCCGATCCTGAATTGACATTGCGCCGCAAAAACAGGACAATGCGCGTCCTTTCGGCGGGCCCCGTTTCGGGGATGTCGAGATTGGGGCTTCGCCAAGCTGGTTAAGGCACCGGATTTTGATTCCGGCATACCCAGGTTC
>JACRIZ010000114.1 GCA_016235765.1 Rhodocyclales bacterium
GAAGGATGGAAAAATGCGGATCGATAAGTCGACCTCTCAGAATTGCTCAGGATCGATTATCTTGAGCCCGCTAATGGGTAGAAGACCCTTGGAATTGACCAATTCCGCGGCGATAGCCTTCTGCCGCCCAGACTCCTAGGGCACTGAGAGTCTTTCGCGGCGGCCGCCTGCGGCTTGCGGCGCTGCTCATCGTCGTCGGCGCGGCGCTGGCATGCGGCCTGTATTGGTGGCGCCTGGCCGAGGCCGAAGCGGAACTCGAGCGCGACACCGTCGCCCAGATCAGTCTGCGTGCTTCGCAACTGGCCGACGCGGTGGCGGGGCAGACCGCCATCCTGGTCCGGCTGGTCGATTTCGCCATCCAGCACCTGCGCGACGACTACGCGGAAGGTCATGGCGAGGCGTTTCGGCCGGCGGTCAGGAGCGTACTCGATGCGTTTCCGTCCGGCGCCATCCTGCAGATCGGCGTCATCGACAAGGACGGCTATCTCGTCTACTCCAATCTGGGTATGAAGGAACGCGTATACCTCGGCGACCGCGAGCACTTCAAGGTTCATCTGGCCACCGACGCCGACCGGCTGTTCGTCAGCAAGCCCGTGTTCGGCCGGGTTTCCAAGACCTGGTCGATCCAGTTCACGCGCGCAATTCGCAAACAGGGACGGCTGCTCGGCGTTCTGGTGCTGTCCGTCGCCCCCGAGTATGTCGCCAGCAGCCTGACGCTCAAGGACCTGGGGCGCGACGACGTCCTGGCCCTGTTCCGCACCGACGGCACCTACCTGTCGCGTAGCCGCGACCTGGCCAATGCTTTGGGCCGGGCCGTGCCGCAGGACAGGCCGTTCCTGGGACCGGATGCGCCGCCGAGCGGAACCTTCCGCGTCTCGGCGGCCTTCGACCGTGTCTCGCGCTTGTACGCCTGGCGGCGCCTGGACGAAGTGCCGTTGGTCGTCAACGTCGGCGTCGGCGAAGAGGCCGTGCTGGCGCCGGTGCAGCATGCGGTCGCGCTCGAGCGTACCCGCAACCTGGCGGGCGTCGCCGTGGTGATGGCGCTGGCGCTGGGCATGGCGGCGCTCTTTCTCGGCATCGCCGCCCGGCAGCGCGCCCTGGCGGAAAGCGAAGATCGCTACCGCAGTTTCTTCGAGGCGAATACGGCGGTGAAATTGCTGGTCGATCCGGCGGGCGGCCGCATCGTCGATGCCAATGCGGCGGCCTTGGCGTTCTACGGCTACGCACGCGACGAACTGCTGGCGATGTCGATCAAGGACATCAACTGTCTGCCGCCGGAACGTGTCCAGGAGGAGATGCGCAATGCCGAGACGGAGCGTCGGAAGTACTTCAACTTCCCGCACCGCCTGAAGTCCGGGGAGATCCGGCAGGTCGAGGTCTATAGCGGCCCGATCGAGGTCGGCGGCAGGCGCCTGCTGTTCTCCATTATTCATGACGTTACGGAACGCCACGAGCTCGAAGCGTCGCGGCGGATGGCGCAGACGGTATTCGACGCTGCGGGAGAGGCCATCGTCGTCTCCGATGCCGAGAATCGCATCGTCGCCGTCAATCCCGCGTTTGCCCGTATTACGGGCTACCAGCCCCAGGAAGTTATCGGCAGGAACCCACGCATGCTGGCGTCGGGGCTCCATGATCCGAGCTTCTATCGTCTACTGTGGCAGCGCCTGCTCCAGGACGATCGTTGGGAAGGCGAGATCAGCAACCGGCGCAAGGATGGCCAGGTCTTCGTCGAGTGGCTGAAGATCGCGCTCGTGCGCGACGAAAACGGTCAGCCGCAGCAGTACGTCGCCCTTTTCAGCGACGTGACGGAGCGCAAGCGCCATGAAGAGGCCGTCTGGCGACAAGCCAACTTCGATGCGCTGACCGGGCTGCCGAATCGCCAACTGCTCGACGACCGGCTGGAACGTGCGCTGGCGCAGGCGGCGCGCCGGCATACGATGGTGGCAGTCCTTTACATCGACCTGGATCGATTCAAGCCGGTCAATGATCTGTATGGACATGCCGCCGGCGATGACCTGCTATGCCAGGTCGCCCTGCGCCTGCGGAACTCCGTGCGCGACGAGGACACGATCGCGCGCGTCGGCGGCGACGAATTCGTCATCGTGCTTCCCGACATTACGGTCGTCGATCAGCCGGCGCGTGCCGCGGAGAAGGTCCTCGCCGCGATCTCCACGCCCTACCGCATTTGGGAAAACTACGTCGAGATTTCCTGCAGCGTCGGCATCGCCGTGTATCCGCGCGACGGCGCCGATGCCGTCTCCCTGCTCGAGAAGGCCGATGGCGCGCTATATCGCGCCAAGCATGCCGGACGCTCGATCTGGACGATGGCCTAGTCTGCTTCGTCCTCTTCACGTCGCCGCCGGCGGCGCATGGGCGAACCGAACAACCACAGCAGCAGTGCCAGCGGCAGCAGCCCGTATAAGGCAAATGTAAGGATCCCGGCGGTAACATTGGTTTCCGTCAGCGCCATCAGCAAGGTGACGTAGATCCAGGCGATTGCGACGATGTACATGCTTGAATTGTAAGGGATGCGGCGATATCGACGTCGTTCCTACGGCTTGACAGGGGCGATGCTGCAACGCAAAATCGACCGAAAACGATGAGAAGTCACGGCGCAGGGCGCCGGAAAGGGCAGGGGATGTCGGAAAGTCCGGATTTTGCCGCGACGATGCAGCAGTGGCTGCAAGCGTGGCAGCCGCAGGGCGATGCCCTGGCGGCATTGCAGGGCGAGTGGCGGCAGCGCCACGAAGTACTGTGGCAGGCGATGGTTAATCGGCGCAAGGGCGATCCTTCGCCCACCGTTGCCGCCGCCGAGCCGGGTGACCGGCGTTTCGACCACCCGGCCTGGGCCGAGAGCCCGGTCTTCGACTACCTGCGCCAGGCCTACCGCATCAACGCCGAGTACCTGAAGAAAGTCGCCGAAGCCGCGCCCGTTACCGAAGGCCAGGCCAAGGACAGGCTGCGTTTCATCACGCGCCAGGTCGTCGATGCCATGGCGCCCTCGAACTTCGTCGCCACCAATCCGGAATTCATCCGCAAGGCCATCGAGACGCAGGGCGAAAGCATCACCCAGGGCGTCAAGAACCTGATCGCCGACCTCGAAAAGGGCCGTATCTCCATGACCGACGAGTCGGTCTTCGAGGTCGGCCGCAATCTCGCCGTCACGCCGGGGGCGGTGGTGTACGAGAACGAGGTCATGCAACTGATCCAGTACTCGCCGCTCACCGATACCGTCGCCAGGCGGCCGTTCGTGATGGTGCCGCCCTGCATCAACAAGTTCTACATCCTCGACCTGCAGCCCGAGAACTCCTACGTCCGCTATGCGGTAGAGCAGGGCAACACCGTGTTCCTGGTCTCGTGGCGCAATCCGAAGGCCGAGCAGGGGCATCTCGGCTGGGACGACTACATCGAGCAGGGCGTGCTGACCGCGATCAAGGTCGCCAAGGAAATCTGCAAGGTCGACCAGGTCAATGCGCTCGGCTTCTGCGTCGGCGGTACCATCGTCTCGTCGGCGCTGGCAGTCATGAAGGCGCGCGGCGGCGAAGACGTCGCCTCGCTGACGCTGCTGACTACGTTGCTGGATTTTTCCGAGCCGGGCGAGCTCGGCTGCTTCATCGACGAGACTTCCGTGGTGGCGCGCGAAAACACGATCGGCAAGGGCGGCTTGCTGATGGGCAGCGAACTCTCGTCGGTGTTCTCGGCGCTGCGCGCCAACGACCTGATCTGGCAGTACGTGGTCGGCAACTATCTCAAGGGCGGCAAGCCAGCGGCCTTCGATCTCCTGTACTGGAACTCCGATTCGACCAACCTGGCGGGGCCGTTTGCGGCCTACTACCTGCGCAACATGTACCTGGAAAACAACCTGCGCGTGCCGGGCAAGCTGGCCATGTGCGGGGTCAAGGCCGACCTCGGCAAGGTCGACCTGCCGGTCTTCATCCTCGCCACGCGCGAGGACCACATCGTGCCCTGGAAGACTTCCTATCTCGGTCGCGGCCTGCTAGGCGGCACGACGACTTTCGTGCTCGGCGCCTCCGGCCACATCGCCGGCGTCATCAATCCGGCGGCCAAGAACAAACGCAGCCACTGGATCAACGATGCCAAGGTAGCCGATCCCGAGGAGTGGCTGGCGGGCGCCACCGAAGTGCCGGGCAGTTGGTGGTCTCGGTGGGCCGAGTGGCTGAAGCAGCAGGCGGGCGGCGAAGTGCCCGCGCGCGGCCGGTTGGGCAGCAAAACGAACCCGCCGAGCGAACCGGCACCGGGCCGATACGTGAAGGAAAGGGCCTAGGGCCCTGGCGACAACGATCCCGACGGGAGGAGACGAAAAATGCAGAGAGTGGCACTGGTAACGGGTGGCATGGGCGGCCTCGGCGAGGCCATCTGCATCAAGCTGGCGGCCCTGGGCGACAAGGTGGTCACCACCTACAGCCCGAACAATGCCAAGGCGCAGGATTGGCTGCGCAAAATGAACGACATGGGCTACGGCTTCAAGGGCTATGCCTGCGACGTCACCGACTATGATTCCTGCAAGGCCTGCGTCGACCAGGTGCAGAAGGATCTCGGCCCGGTCGACGTGCTGGTCAATAACGCCGGCATCACCCGCGACATGACCTTCAAGAAGATGACCAAGGCCGACTGGGATGCGGTGATGCACACCAACCTGGACTCGGTGTTCAACATGACCAAGCATGTGATGGACGGCATGGTCGAGCGCGGCTGGGGCCGGGTCATCAACATCTCGTCGGTGAACGGCACCAAGGGCGCCTTCGGCCAGACCAACTACTCGGCCGCCAAGGCCGGCATGCACGGCTTCACCAAGGCGCTGGCCCTGGAAGTCGCGAAGAAGGGCGTGACGGTCAACACCATCTCGCCGGGCTACATCGGCACCAAAATGGTCATGGCGATTCCCCAGGAAGTCCTGGACACCAAGATCCTGCCGCAGATCCCGCAGGCCCGGCTCGGCAAGCCGGAAGAGGTCGCGGGCCTCGTCGCCTACCTCGCCTCCGAGGAGGCCGCCTTCGTCACCGGCGCCAATATTTCCATCAACGGCGGCCAGCACATGTTTTGATGCGAGCCGTCGAAATCAACCAGGAGAAGTGAAAAATGACCCAACGTACAGCTTTTGTTACCGGCGCCATGGGCGGCCTCGGCGAGGCCATCTGCATCAAGCTGGCGGCCCTGGGCGACAAGGTGGTCACCACCTACAGCCCGAAC
>JACRIZ010000115.1 GCA_016235765.1 Rhodocyclales bacterium
CCGGATGCGCGCCAGCATCTCGTCGAAGTAATCCGGGCGGCCATCCGGGTTCTTCAGCCGCTCGTCGTCCATCGCGAAGCCCTTGAGCAGGTACTCCTTCAGCACCGTGCTCGCCCAGCGGCGGAACTGCACTCCGCGCGGCGAGCGCACGCGGTAGCCCACGGCGAGGATGGCGTCGAGGTTGTAGAGGGCGACGTTGCGGCGCACTTCCCGTGCGCCCTCGGTCTGAACTACCGAGGAATCCTCGGCAGTTGCCTCCCGTTGCAGTTCGCCGTCGGCGTAGATGTTCTTGAGGTGCAGGCCAACGTTGTCTGGCGATACGTCGAACAGTTCCGCCATTTGCCGCTGACTGAGCCAGACCGTACCTCGGTCGGCCCGCAGTTGCACCTGGGCTTTGCCATCTTCGCTGGTGTAAAGAATGACTTGCGTCATGCCGGCACCTCCTCGGACGCCGCGTGAGACATGCGAATTGGAACTTCGCGGTCGGCGGAGTCTAGCAGTGCCCGACGAGATCGGCCAACAGTCTGGGCGACAGGCCCGAGCCGGGCCGCGCGTCAATCCATGTAGATCAGCGCATCCAGCGCCACGGCGCCCTGCCCGGCCGGGTAGACGACCACCGGGTTGACGTCGATTTCGCGGATGCGCGGCTCGGCCTGGACGAGCGCGCCTATCCTGGCCACGATGTCGGCGGCGGCGGCGAGGTCGACCGGCGGGTCGCCGCGGAAGCCTTTCAGCAGCGGCGCGCACTTGAGCTTCAGCATCTCGGCGGCAATTTCGGCGGGCGGCAGGTTGGCGGGAATCAGGCGCGCGTCGTGCAGCAGTTCGGCCATCACGCCGCCCATGCCGACCAGCAGCACCGGGCCCCATTCCTTGTCGTTGCGCGCGCCGACGATCAGCTCGATGCCGCGCTTGCCCATGGCTTCGACCAGCACGCCGTCGAGCTTCATGCCGGGCCGGGCGCGGGCGACGTTGCCGTACAGGCGCTCCCAGCCTTCGCGCAGGGCTTCGGCATCGGCGAGGTTCAGCACCACGCCGCCGGCGTCGCTCTTGTGCGAGAGGTCCGGCGACTGGGCCTTGAGCACCACCGGGTAGCCGATGACCTCGGCCGCCGCGTACGCCTCGTCGAGGCTGCGCGCGAAGCGGCCCTTGGGCAGCGCGACGCCCAGCGTGGCCAGCGCATCCTTGGCGCGGTATTCGGGAATGACGCCGGTGGCGTTGGCGAGCGCGGTCGATGCCTTGCCGGCGACGGGTGCGCCCGGATCGTGCGGCGCCGCGGCGGCGAGATGGGCCAGCGCGCGGAAGGCGCGCTCGGCCGAGGGGAAACAGGGAATGCCCAGCGCGCGCAGCTCGTCGATGTAGGCTTGCGGCACCTCGGCGCCTTCGTCGAGGCCGGCGAAGATCACGGGCTTGGTCGGCTTCAGATCCTTGATCGCGCCGATGACGGAGGGCAGCTTCAGGTCGCTGGTCGCCTTGTCGGTCAGGATCAGGCCCAGCACGACGCTGCCGAAGGAATCGTCGCCCAGCAGCACGGCCAGCGTGCGGCGATAGAGTTCCGGATCGACCAGCGCCTGGGCGGTCAGGTCCATTGGGTTGCTGACCGGGATGAAGTCGGGCAGCACGGCGCGCAGGCCGGTGGACACCGCCTGGTTGCACGACGAGAGCTGGAGGCCGACCTGCTCGCACAGGTCGAGCGTCAGCGCCTTGAAGGCGCCGGATTCGGTCAGCACGCCGCAGCCGCTCTTCGGCCGGGCCGGATAGCGCACGGCGATGTCGGTCACGTCGAGCAGTTCTTCCAGCGTATCGACGATCACCACGCCGGCGCGCGACACCAGTGAGCGCATCACCTGATAGTCGCCGGCCATGGCGCCGGTGTGGGTCGCCGCGGATTCGCGCGCGGCGCTGCTGCGGCCGGGGTGGAGCAATGCAATGGGCTTGCCGATCTGGCGCGCGCGACGCGCCAGTTCGAGGAAGCGCTTCGGCTGGCGGAACTGCTCGACGATCATGGTGACGACCCGCACCGCCGGGTCTTCGAGCACGTATTCGAGATAGTCCTCGACGCCGCTCACCGCCTCGTTGCCGGTGGAGACCGAGAAGGAAATCGTCATGCCGTGCGAGGCCAGGCTGACGCCGAGCACGGCGGCCATGGCGCCACTTTGCGAGACCACCCCGACGCCGGGCGCACCGCCGGTGCGCTGCACCTGCGTCTGCACGAAGGTCAGCGGGATGCCGTCGACGTAGTTCACCAGGCCCAGGCAGTTCGGGCCTTCGACGATCATGTTGTTCTCGCGGGCGATGCGGGCGATCTCGGCCTGCGCGGCACGGCCCTCCTCGCCGCCTTCCGCGAAGCCGGCCGAAAAGATGATCACGCCGCCGACGCCGCGCCGGGCGCAGGCGCGCACCGACTCCAGCACCGCCGCATTGGGGATGGCGAGGACGGCGCAATCGACGCCCATCGGCAAATCGTCGACGCTCGCCTTGCAGGGCCGCCCGCCGATCTCGGCGCGCTTCGGATTGATGAGGTGGATGTCGCCGGCGTAGCCCGCGCGTTCCAGGTTCTGCAGCACGGCGGCACCCAGCGCGCCGGGCGTCGGCGAGGCACCGACGATGGCGACCGAGCGCGGGCGCAGCAGGCGGGCGATGGCAGGCGTGGCGGAGGAAGCGGCGTTGCTCATATTCTTGTCCTTGAGGCGGTTCTGTCAGGGGGGAACGACACGGGCGTTCCGGGCATACGCGCAGTATCCATTCGGCAGCGAAAACTTCCATTTCATTTTCCCCGCCGAGCCATAGGATATTGATATAGCTGCCGGGGAAAGTCAGCCGTGGTGACACGCCAAGCCAGTCGTGACCACGATCTTGCCGATCTGCTGGTTCGATTCCAGATATCGGTGCGCTGCAGCAATCTCGTCCAGCTCGAAGGTCTTCGCGATCACCGGCTTGAGCCGACCGTCGGCAAGGCCTGCGGCGATGAAGCGAATCGCCGCAGCGCGCCGCACCGGGTTCTGGATCAACTCGAAGACCAGATAGCCGCGCACCGCCAGGCCCTTGCCCACCGCGGCCATGAAGGGGAACGGCGTCTCGGCGGCCTGGCCGCTCAGGTTGCCGTACAGCACCAGCAGGCCGCCCTGCCCCAGCATCTCGGCCAGGGCCAGCACCGAGGGACCGGCCACCGGATCGAACACCAGCCGCGCGCCACGGCCTTGGGTTGCGCGCGCCACGGCTTCGACCGCCGTGTCGGCGGTGCCGACCACGACATGCGCGGCACCATACGCGCGCAGCGCGTCAGCCTTGTTCGGATCGCGGGTCAGCGCGATGGGCACGGCGCCGAGCATGTTGCAGATCTGGATGGCCGCGATGCCGACGCTCGACGAGGCCGCCGTGATGACCACCGCGTCGCCGGCTCCGATCCCGCCCAGGTCGACGATCGCGCCGTAGGCGGTCAGATAAGCCATCCAGGACGCCGCGCCGGTGATCGCATCCATGCCGGCCGGGCGGGCGATCACGGCCTCTGCCGGTACCACCGCCCAGTCGCCATAGACGCCATGCTTGCTCATCGCGAAGCCGGGCAGCACGCTCACTGCTTCGCCCGCGGTGAAGCTCGTCACGCCGCTGCCGACGGCCAACACCATGCCGCTGGCTTCGTAGCCGAGCCGGGCGGGAAAGGCGGGCTGCTCGAAATACTGGCCGGCACGGAAGGCCGCCTCGGCGCGATTCAGGCCGATGGCTTCGACGCGCAGCAACACTTCGCCGGCGCCTGGCACACCCTGAGTTTCTTCGGCGATGCGCAGAACTTCCGGGCCGCCGGTTTCCTGGAAACGAACGACGCGTAAGCGCATGGCCTTCTCCTTGTGCTTACTTCAGCGCGTCGCGCAGCGAAATGCCGACCTGGCTCAGGGCCAGCCGGCCGGCGGACAGAAAGGCCGCCATGTTGATGAAGCCGTGCGACAGGCCCTTGTATTCGATCAAGGTCGTCGGTACCCCGGCCGCGCTCATCGCATTGGCGTAGGCCTCGCCGTCGTCGCGCAGCACGTCGTAGCTGCCGACCATGACCAGTGCCGGCGCCAGGCCGGACAGATCTTCGGCCAGCAGCGGCGCGCCGCGCCAGTCCGGCGCCCGGCCGGCGGCGCCGAAGTAGTGGCGGGTGAAGGCGAGCATGGCCTTGCGGCTCAGGACATAGCCTTCGCCGAATTCGGTGTGCGATGGCAGGTCGCCCGGCGCCGCGGAGGTCACCGGATAGATCAGCACCTGGTAGCGCAGCGGGATGCCCTCGGCGCGGGCGATCAGCGCCAGCACGGCGGCGAGATTGCCGCCGGCGCTGTCGCCGCACACGGCGAGCCGCTGCGGATCGCCGCCGATCTCGCCGGCATGCGCCGCCAGCCATGCCAAAGCGGCATGGCAGTCTTCGACCGCGGCCGGGAACGGATGCTCCGGCGCCAGGCGGTAATCGACCGCGACGACGATGCAGCCGCTGTCGTTGCAGATCGTCCGGCAGGTCGAGTCGTAGATGTCGAGGTCGCCGAGCACGAAGCCGCCGCCATGGCAATAGAGCACGACGCCGCGCGCGCCGTTCTTGCGGCGCGGCGTGTAGATGCGCAAGGGAACGGCGCCGCAGAGCGCGTAGATGCTTCGATCCTCGATCATGACATCGGCCGGCGGCAGGTCGCCCTGGGCGAAGATCTGCCGGTACATCTCGCGCCCGGCCGGCGGCGGCAGGTCGCCGAGGTCCGGCGCGCCGCTGGCGGCGACGGCTTCGAGCATTCCCTTCAACTGTATATCAAGCATGACTTTCTCCGAGCTTCATTGCCGGGACTGCGTCCGGCCTGGCCTGCGGCAGCAGGAAGTGTGCGAGTGCCGGGAGCAGCAGCAGCGCGCCGAGCATGTTCCAGATGAACATGAAGGCAAGCAGGATGCCCATGTCGGCCTGGAACTTGATCGGCGAGAAGGCCCAGGTGGCAACGCCGATGGCCAGCGTCACGCCGGTCAGCATCACCACCTTGCCGGTGAACAGCAGCGCCTCGTAGTAGGCCTGCGACAGGCTCTTGCCCTCGCGCATGCGGGCCAGCATCACCGACAGCACGTAGAGCGCGTAGTCCACGCCGATGCCGACGCCGAGCGCGATCACCGGCAGGGTCGCCACCTTCACGCCCATGCCGAAC
>JACRIZ010000120.1 GCA_016235765.1 Rhodocyclales bacterium
CACCATGCCGCTTTCGCCTTCGTGCCAACCCGTGCGGCCGGTGACGCGGGCACGTTGCTTCGGTCGGCTGGTGATCAGGTATTCCAGGAGAGAGTTACGCCGCTTGGGGGCGATCTGCAGCCCCCACCCCCGCAGCTTGCGTTCCAGTTCGGCGCCATCGCCGCTCAGCAGCTCGTCGGCGATGATCTCCCGATGCACCACACCATCCGGGTCGGCAAACTCGACCAGCTTGCCCCAGCCTCGGTTACTCGGGTCGCGCACGCGGGCGAGAATTTCCAGCGGCGTGCACACCCACTGGGGGCGGAGCTGGTTGCCTTCTTTGTCGGTACTGACGAACCACACACCGCGGTCGTCGACATCGAAGTGCGGCCGGGCTGGCGCCGTCGCCCCCTCGGCGTCGCCGTCGCTCTTGTTGGTCGCTGCCTGGTGCTGATTGTCCGGCATCGGCTTGAAGGCCTCGGCCATCGCCGCCACCCTCGCCGCGACCAGCTCCGGCGTGAATCCGTCGACAACGGCATCGGCCGCGTCCCATCCTTCAGGCAATCGCTCGCGCGCCGCCCCATCGGGTAGCGTCAGAAGGATCGAGGCATCGAAGCGCAACACTTCGACCGCGCCCACCTGGTGCAGACGTTTGCACACCTCGACCGCGTAGCCTTCGCCCGCCTCATCGGCATCCGGGAACAGCACGCAGCGCCGGCCGGCCAGCGGCGACCAGTCGGCCTTGTCGGCTGCCTTGGCGCCATTCGGGCTGGTGACGGCGACGTGATCCGGGAACAACACTGCCGCCGCGTCGGCCGCTTTCTCGCCCTCGCAGATCATCGCCGGATCGGCGGACCTCGCTGCCAGGCGATCGAGGCCGTACAGGGGGCGCGGGGGTGCCGCCCCCAGCCACCGCCATTCGACCTTTCCCGAAGGCAACCGGCGCAGACTCAGCGGCCGGATTTCCTTGCCCCCCTCAGCCAGGTCGAAGCGGCACACCAGGAACAGCAGCCGGCCGGCCGCGTCCCGGTACTCCCATTGCCGTGCCGGCGCCCGCAGTTTCGGGTGTGCCTTCGGTGGCGGCGGTGCATCGTCGGGCACGGGCATGATCGCCTCGCCGGCCGAATTCTCGGATGCCGCAGTCGTCGGCCGCGATTCCGGGCCGCTGGGCGGTTTTCGTGGGGCGGGCGATGCCTTCCCCTTGCCGGTGCCGCGTTCGCTTGCTGGCGCCCCCGCCTTGCGGGCTGGCACCGCAATACCGAAGTGATCCGCAAGTGCCCGCGCCGCCTCGCCGTTCTTTTCGTCCAACAGGTACGCGGCCAGGCTCACCAGGTCGCGGCCCCTTTCGCCCATGGCGAAGTCGCCCCAGGCGCCGGTCTCGGCGTTGATCGAAAACGAGCCAGCCGCATGGTCCGAACGCTTCGGGTTGAGCGGCAGGTATTCGCGGGCCTGCCACTTGCCGCCGGCAAGGCCCAGGAATGACATGGTGTCGTCGAAGCGATCCAGGGCGACACTCGCCACTCGGGCAATCCATCCCTCTCCCACTGCAGAGCCGGTCATTGCTTGCCCCTCCGTTCCGCCAGCTCAATCCGGCAACGGACGATCTCCGCCAGCAGCGGCAGAACGGCGTCGCTCAGATTGGTGCTTAGCTCTCGGAGTTGCCCTTCGATCGTGGTCTGCGATAGCTTGAAGTTCGTCGAATGCCACGCATTGAGGAACAGCGGCCGGACCTCCTCCAAGGCGCTTTCTACTGCCCCGACCGGCCGATTTCGACACAGCGCCCGCACGCCATCGGCAAACACTTCCCACGCCCTGACATTGGCTTCAGGGAATTCCACGATTGTGCCCATGGCGGCTAATTCTTTACGTAGTTACGCTGCAATTCGTCGAGTGCCTTGCGTAGCACCCCCCCATCTTGCAACGCCCGCAGCATGTCGCGGCTGTCGTGGGTCTTGATGGTCGGTGCGAAGACGAAGCCCCCGCCGCGCGAGTCATCCTGGCCGCTTGGCGCGGCCATGTTGCGAATTACGTTGGCGTACTTCTGCGGCAGGATCATTTCCTCTTCGTGGGTCTGAACCATCGGGTTCAGGCCCTTGGGAATGTCATAGCCGCGCGCTGCCGACTTCTTGCCTCGCATGCCCATCACCGCCGCGTAGATCGCGGCCATCGCGGCCAGGGCAAGCACAGGCCCGGCGAAGGGAATCGATGCCAGCGCGGAAGCCGCTCCGGACCCCGCCTGCGCTGCGTTCTCAGCCACTACCGTCCCAGTCTCTGCCGACTTGATACTGGCGGTGGTTGTGGCGGCCATACTCGTCGCCGCTTTGTCCTCCGCCAGGAACCCGAGCTTGATAGCCAGCATCTTTGCTTGCGAGGCAAACCATTCCGCCACCGGCTTGACAATCAGGTTCTGCACAAATATCTGATAGAGCGACTGGAAGATGTTCGCCATCTGCTGGCGCCAGGTGGTCGCACGCGTCAGCATCTGATTGGTCGCATTGCCGAACGATTGGCCGATGCTGTCGAACATGCCGCCCTCGCCGGCACCGCCCTCCTTCTTCTTTTCTTGCCCCAGCCCGGCGCGCTGCGCCTGATAGTTCCGCTCGACCTCCAGCATCTGTTCCTTGATGCGCGCCAATTCGGCCGGCGAATTGTTCGGGTCGTTCTTGGCCAGCTCCAGGCGTTCCAGCAACGACTGGTACTCGATCTCGAAGCGCTGCCGCGCGAACTGCTCCTCCAGGGTGAGCAACTGGCGTTTGGTGATCTCGCCATTCGAGCGGGCGAAGTTCGCGGCTTGCTGCTGGGCCTGCACCTGGGCCAGGGCGGCATTGCGGCGGTGCTCGATCGCCACGGCATTCAGGTCCTGCTCTTCCTTGACCGCCTGGCGCCGGATCTCCAGCTCCAGCGTCGCGGTGCGCTTGGCAATGGTGGTCCGGTCCTTGGCCGTCAGCTCCAGATTCGCCTGCAGCTCGCGCCAATAGGCCAGCTCCTGTTCCTTGCTGAACTGGCGCAGGACGTTCTCCTGCTCGTACAGGTTCTTGATTTCAGCCAGGCGCGCCTCGTAGGTCGCCATGAAGCTCGGATCGGCCGCTTCCTTGCCGGCCTTGGCCTTGTCGGTCTTGACCAGCCCGCCGGCGCTCTTGCCGCCGGTGGCGGCCGCTGCGGTCGGCGTGCCCTCGGCGAAGAGGTTATAGATGCGATCGCGGGTGCTCTGCGCCTTGGTGGCCATCTCGTCGAAGGCCTTGCTCCAGGCGCCGGAGATCGTCGGGCCGATGCCGCGGATGGCGGCGGCCGCGCCATCGAAGTCGCCCACCAGGCCGCGGCCGATGGCTTCACCCAGGGCGCGGATCGGCTCGGCGACGGTGACCACCATCGCATTGAGCGTTTCCCACAGGACCGTCACGCCCATGGTCACCGCATGGAACACCGACACCAAGCCGCCCACGGCACCGCGAATCACAACCACCGCGCCAGGGCCGATGGTGGCAAACCAGTTGGACAGATCGGTCAGCACCGGCAACAGCGCGTTGCCGATGGTGGTCTTCATGCCCTTCAACGTCAGGTTCGCCTTGTCGCCGGCGTCGTCGTAGGCCTGCCAGGCGGCGACACTCTCGACGCTGGCCACCATACCCAGCGCCTGCATTTGCTCCTTGACCTCCGCGACCGCCTGCTTGTTCATGTTGGCCAGGTTCGAGGTCATCTCGAAGCCCTTGCCGAACATCGTCTGGCCGGCGATGGCGCGGTCGGTACCGGCGCGGTAACCGTTCAGCACGTCCAGTGCTTCGAGCGTCAGATCGGTCAGCGGCCGCAGTTCGCCAGCCGCATCGCGGGTCTTGAGGCCCATCGCCTGCAGCCCGTCTTCGTTCTCGCGGATCTGCTTGGCCAGTCCCTTGGCCGCGCCGACAAATTCCTCCTGCGAGGTATTGCCGGCGTCCAGCGCTTCGCGCAGCACCGAGGCCTGGCTGGCGGAAATGCCCATGGCCCGGCCGAGCTTGGTGCTCTCTTCGGTGAACTTGACGGTCTGCGCCACCGCCTCTTTGAACACCGCGCCACCGGCGAGGATGGCGCCGATGGCGACGAACTTCGACTGCAACGTCGCCAGCGGCCCGGACATGCGCGAGAAAGCGGTTTCGCCCTCGGCGCCGAATTGCTTCAGTTGCGCCGAGGCCTCCCGCAGCTTCTGCCGGAACGGCGAGATATCGCCGTCGAGGACGATCTCCGGACGGGTTTCAGACATGACGCACCTCCTGTACTTCCGTTGCATTGCAGACCGGCGCCCACTTCTCAGGATCAAGCGGCCACAGGTCCCCAGCGCCCGGATCGGTGCCGGTTTCGAGGATCGCCCGTGCCCGTTCGGTCAGGCGCTCATTGGTAAGGGCGTCCAGGGCGGCGATGATCGCAGGCAGGCGCTCAGGCCAATGCAGAGCGATGTCGAGGAAGGCGCCGACTCGATAGAGAAATACCACCCGCACGGTACTGGCGCGCAGAGAGAGCGGCAGCATCGCGTCGGCAATGATGTCGATTTGGCTATTGTCTGGCCCAGACTGCAGCAGACCGAACCACTCAGTCGACGACGTCGGCCATGGCCGCATCAGCTTGAAGTGTGCATCGCCGATCAATTGGCCCAAGGCATACATGCCCATGCCCTCAGGATCGATAGAGCCGTCCGGCATTTGCGCAGGAGCCTTGCCCACGACGTGAAGCGCCATCGAGCGAAGGTTCGGGAACTGGCCGATGTGGGCTTCGTCGTTTTCGCCGATGTGAAATTCGTGATCCGGCAGGAAGCGCTTAGCCATGATGCACCCCCGCAATGGCCACTCTTATGCCCTCCACATCGGTAAGCACCTGGTGCAACCGCGCGCCAATGGTGTCGGCGAGGCAGGTGATTGCCGCCGCCTGCAAATAGCTGCCGATCAGCACGGGATGCTTCTCGGCGAAGCCTGCGCCGAATTGAAGATCTATCGCATACTCGGCGGATTCCATTGCGCTCTCTACCGATTCGAAGGCCTCCAGCTCGCGCTCGCTGAGTCCGGTAGGCATGGAGGTGTTGGTGCCTGGCGCATTCATGGCCGCCCCCCCATTGCAGACGTATGCAACGGCGCGGTGTTGGCAATTCTCGCCACGATCCACGCGTCAACATCGCTGCTGACGACTGCGCTGGCACGTTTGCCAACCTTTACGATCCGCAGGCCGTCTCGCTTGGCAATGCGATAGAAGTTGTTGAGGGTGCCGCATGCCATCCGCGCAGCAGCGACGTGGCACTTTTCGAGGGCGGGCACAGTATCCGGGGAGGGCGGGCCGCTCATGGCGGCCCGGTGTTGCGTGGTTTGCATATGCGCTCCTTTCTGACGTGTGCAATGTCAGGATATGTCCCCGCACCATTGCGAGGACTGTGCGCATACTGAGGAATTCTCCGGTCTACCCGAAGTCCGGCAGACTCCGGCGGAGCAGCCGGAGTGATGACGGCTAGCTCTTCATCGCCTCTGCGAGTTGCTTTCGCCAGTCCGTCTTGATTGTTTTGGCCTTGGCCGACACCTCGCCGCCGACTAGTGAGGTGGTTGAGTTCTTGAGAGTCGCGATGTCCTTATCCCTTGTTTTCACCCGCTGATCGGCCACGATTGCATCCCACAGGGCGGGGCCGCTGATAGTCCCTTCAGCTTCGTATAGTCGCTTCGCCACCTCCCATGCCACACGTTTGAGGCCTCGGCTCCAAGCCTCCTGCACAACGCCCGATGCTGCTGCAGTGAGTGAAGGACTTTCGCCCTCACGACCGAGCCAGGCTGCAATGTGCTCGCTCGCTGGCTCGCGCTGCTGCGCCCACCAGTGTGCAAACCCGGCCCGAGTGATGCGCGCAACGGTCACATCAAACTGCACGCTCTTGTAGCGCGGTACTCCACGCCTAGATATGCCGCTCTGGATATTGAAGTGGAAGGGATCGAGATACCCGGCCAGAACGTCCCTGGTATGGTGCTCTACCGTGCTGTCCGCCTGAAGGGTGCCGGCGCCGATTGCGTCCTTGATCGCGGCCTCGAACGCAAAGCGCCGCCGCCTCGCCGACACCCTTTGTTCGGCCGTCCCCTCCGGTGGGTACTGAAGCCAGGCCAGTTCTCCAATCTTGAACGCTTCGGGCCAACCTGCCGCCCTCTTGTCCTTCGTCAGGCGCAATACGACGGCCGCCTTGTGCCATGCCAAATCAGCCATGCCCTATCTCCAACATCAGCGAATCAACACAAGGCGCAGTCGCGCTCAAATCTCTGCCCAGAAGGGGCTACCGGGACGGCATCAGTGTGCCGCATCATTCTTCGTACCTGCCCCGTGGCGGACGCTTTTGGATGCAAGCCACATTAGGTTCCCACGCTGGATTCGGCTTCTCCCCGCCGGTTGTGACCCCGTGATTTCCCTCAATGGAAGCCCGAGGCACCACCGGGTTGCCAAGCGCATTCACGAAGAACAAAATGCCCATCTTCCGTAGCGACTCGATCTGCCTCGCCTTCTGAACGCGGCCCGTCAGGGTCCGAATTTCATCCGCATTGAGAAATGTAGGTTTTGTCATGTCGTCGATCACGGCCAGTCATTCCCACGGAGATGCTGGCCGGCACAACATCCGGTTCCAGCGCCTCAAAGCAAAATGAGCTTCACTACTGACTAGCGGCCAGCAACGCTTCATCCGCCTGCGCCGCGCAAGCGAGAGCCTGTTGCTCCAGCAAGTCACATAAGTAAATCGCGGCCAAGCCCTCATCGCTACGCTCGATATCGTCTATTCGCTCCGCCAGTGCCTTCGCCCCCAGCGCGAGATTCCGCAGCTTATGAAACTGGGAGCAGGCGACAAGCAGAGCATCGCAGGCAGACTCGATGGCTGTCGCCTCGCCCCCTTTGTCCGTTGTGCCCGTGTCGCGCGAAGTACAATTTTCACCAGCCATGTTTGCATCTCCTATTCAGGTGCTTCGTGGTCAGGGGCCGGTGGGTGCTGCAACACCTGGCGGCCCCGCTTCTTGCCTTTCGGCAAATTCAATTCGTCGCGGTCTTGGCTCCCTTCGCCGACCGCCCATTCTTGAACATTTCAACCAGCGCTCCGCGGTTCGGGCCCACCCTTTCCGCTGGCTTTGCAGGCGTCGAGGTAACGTTGTCGCCCAGTACTAAATCAACGTTCACACGCATCACCACGGGCGCGCCATTAGGCTTGGTGCGGACCGTCAGGCCGAGCGCACGCATGTAGCGTATCTGTGCCGCCGCCTGCTTCAACGGCTTACACAAGTCGTCGACCTCTTCTTGGCTGAGCCAAGGGGCCATGCCGACACCTAAGCCGGAACCGGCACAGCGCGGCGCACCTTCGGCATCCCAGCCTTGCGCGCCTGCCACAGGTCGTAGGCGGCCTGCTGCGAGATCCACAGGTCGGCTCGGCCGCCGTTCTCGACGCCCAGCCAGCCTTCCAGGCGCAGCGCCATTTCCGGGGAGATTGCGGCGCGGCTATTGAGCACACGGGAGAGCGCAGCGCGAGTTACGCCAAGCTGGCCAGCAGCGTCGGTCACCGTCAGGCCCAGGGCGGGCAGCACGTCTTCCCGCAGGGTTTCGCCGGGGTGCGGCGGGTTGTGAATTCGCGTCATGTCTCGTTGCTCCTAGTGGTAGTCCTGATAATCAACCAACACGGCGTCCACCCCGTCGAACAGGAAGGTCAGGCGCCAATTGCCATTCACCCACACCGACCAATGCCCGTTCGAGAGCGGATGCAACCGCCAGCCCGGCACGTTCATGTCTTCAGGCGCCTTGGCCTGGTCCAACCGGGTCAGTTGCCGCTTCAACCGCGGTGCATGGTGCGGCTGGATACCGGCCCGACTGCCCGTCTCGAAGAAACCTTGCAGTCCTTTGTGGCGGAATGTCTTGATCACGGCGAGAGTGTATAGCGTGGCGTTTCGGTTATCAAGCGGGGAGTGTCATTTTTCGCGGCGATCATCACCACTGACCAACAGGTCCGCGCCGACCTTCGCACGCTTGGCTAGGTTCGCGGCACGACCGGTACGGCGCTGCTTTTCCGCTGGCGCGAGTTCGGGCGGGGGTGCGGCCGCAGGCCTCGCCGGCACCACGAATTCACGATGCAGGCGGTCGATCGCCAACAGCGCCCGCAGGTATTCGCCCACCCATTCCGGCGCACCATTCGCCGCCCAGGTGCTCACCGTGTTCTTGCCCATGCCGATGCGCCGGCAGAGGTCCGCTTGCTTCCATCCCAGCTCGATCAGCGCCTGGCGCAGTTCTTCGCTTGTCATCGATAACACCCCTTTTCACACCCTCGCGCGCGCGTGGGCAAATGCATCCTACATAGTTCTTTGAAACGATACAAGATATTTCATAATCTCCCGAAAAGTGGGAAACACAAATTTTACATAACACCCGTTATGCACACCATTTCCGGTCGGTGGGAAATTACGTTCACCGGGGGTGCGCTTTCCGCCCCCAAGTGGGGAACCCTCGCCGACGCCCATCTGATGCGGCTTTCCGGATGGTGACTTTTCGGGGGTGCGGCAGCGATCCGACGCCGACCGAAGGGGGCGGGCGTGGGCGCCCGCTTGCGCGCCAGAAATGAGGGGGTGCAGGCGTCTGCACGGGGGAAAACGGGGGAAATTTGTTGCCTCATTTTGTGGCAGGATGGGGGAAATTTCCCCCGCTCGGGGGTAACACAAACGCATAGAGGGGAAATGCCGACCCGCACTGCGTGGCGCTTTGCCGGATGTTTACCCCCATTTCCCCCATTTCCCCCGCGCCAAGTGGCAGGGTCGGACGCAAGGGGGTCATTTCCCCTCCCGTATACTCTGTAGAGGAACTTTCAACATCCTCTCCTAGAGAGGCTTCCCGGGCGCTCACCCCCACCGACTACCCCTGCCCGACACCCATACCGACGACTCCGGGCGCCCCCAGCCACTGACGGCTTTTCGCGCTCGTTTCGCGCCGTGTGCGGCAACCCCAGGGAGGACCCGTCAGGCACGCTTGCGTCCCTTGATTGGGACCACCTTGCCGACGTTGCCGGCCTCGATCTCCACCAGCAGCGCCGCCCAGGTGGCCAGTGCCGCCTTGCGCTCCTCGAAGTAATCGTGGCGGTTGTAGATCCCCTCCACGCCCTTGAGCTTGTGATTCAGGCAGCGCTCTGCGACGTGCGGCTCAACACCCAAGGCGGCCAGGTGCGTGCGTGCCGTCCTGCGGAAGTCGTGGGCAGTGAAGTGCGGCAACCCATGCTTGACCTTGCCCAGGGCCACGCCGATGGTGCTCTCGCAGATGTGCGGCACCATCCGGGTCTGCATCTTCCTCGCCGGGAACACCCACTCGCTACCATCCGCCAGGCGCTGCAGCTCGCGCAGCCAGTCGACGACGACAGGCGCCAGGGGAATATCCACGGGGGCACCGGTCTTGGTCCGTTCGCCTGGTAGGTGCCAAGTGGCGGCATCGAGGTCGAATTCCTCCCATCGCGCGCCAATCAGCTCCATCTTGCGCACGGCCAGCGCCAGGAGCAGCTTGACCGCCAGGGCGTTCTCGACGCTGAAGCCCTTGGCCTCGCGCATCGCCTCGAAGAACGTCACCAGCTCGTCACGCGACAAGGCCCGCTCCCTGGCGATCTCCTTGCCGCCCGCGTCCGATAGATCGAAGGCTGCGGCCGGGTTCAGCTCGATCATGTGCCGCTTGATCGCATAGTCGAACATCCGCCGCACCCAGCGCAGCACGTCGTTTGCAGTCGTGGGGGCGCCGCGCTTGACCACGGCCTTGAGCATGTCGTCGATATGGCGCGGCTTCACGTCCTCCAGGGCAAGCGTCCCGATCGCCGGCTTGATGTCCTTCTCGATCCGGCTGCGCACGATGTTCGGGTGCTTCCATCGCCCCAGGATGTTGCGCTCGAAGTACTCGTCCGCCAGGTCCGCCACGGTCTTGGCTGATCGCGCCGCCTCGATCTTCGCCTTTGCGGTCTTGACGCGTTCCGATTTCTCGCCGGCAACGTCGTTCCCCAGCAGCACCCGCGCGCGCAGCTCCTTCGCGGTCTTGCGCGCGTCGGCCAGCGACAGCTCGCCGTAGTTCCCCAAGTGCATCACCCTCGGCTCGCCGCCGATGCTGTAGCGGAAGCGCCAGGATGGCAGCGCATCGCCACCTCGATAGCGGAGCACCAGGCCGCCACCATCGGCCCGCCCCTCAAAACGCTCGCCGGCCCTCATCCATGCCCTGATCTGCACATCCGACAGCTTGCCCATTTCGCCTCCTTCGACGTGTACCCAGTTTTCTGTACCAAGCTGGCCTTGGGTACACGTTTGGGTACACGTGCATTCTGCATTGGTGGGATACGTTACGCAACGTCCTGCAATGAAAAAAGCCGCTTGCTAAGCGGCTCTTTGTTTTCCGGTGCTACGTCCTGCACCGTTGGGAAACGTCCTTATTGCCTACTCCAAATTTTGTACTTGTTCGCGCATCTGCTCGATCAGCAGCTTGAGGTCGAGCGCGATGGCGGTGACGTCGGCGGAGACGGACTTGGAAGCCAGGGTATTGCCTTCGCGGTTGAGTTCCTGCATCAGGAAGTCCAGCCGCTTGCCGACCGCGCCGCCCTTTTCCACCACTCGCTGCACTTCGTCGAGGTGGGTGGACAGGCGCGCCAGTTCCTCGGCGACATCGATACGTGCGGCGAAGACGCCGACTTCCTGACGGATGCGCTCCTCGTCGAGGCTGGCCACGGCCTCGCGCAGCTTGGTGGCCAGGCGCTGCTGGTAGTCGGCCAGCGCCTGCGGCAGCATCGGGCCGACGCGGCTCACCAACTCGCGCATCCGCGCCACGCGATCGAGGATGGTGGCGGCCAGCTTGGCGCCTTCGCGCCGGCGGCTGGCGGCGAATTCGTCGATCACGGCGGCGGCCAGCGCCAGGCATTCGGTCTGCAAGGCGACCGGATCGATGCTCTGGTCGCCCAGCATGCCGGGCCAGCGCAAGACCTCGGCGACGGTCAGGGGCGCCGCATCAGTCAGCGAACTGCGCACCGCCAGGTCGAGCCGGCCCAGTTGGTCGAGCAGGCCGGCGTCCAAAGTCAGTTCCCGCGACACGCCGGTCTGATGGGGAACCAGGTTCAGGCGGCACTCCAGCTTGCCGCGCTGGATGCGTGCCGTCAGCGCCTCGCGCAGCGGCATTTCCAGGAAGCGCAACTCCTCGCCGGCCCGGAAGACGAGATCGAGGAAGCGCGAATTGACGCTCTTCAGTTCCAGGTGGATGGCCGCGTCGCCGACGGCGCGATCTCCAGCCGCATAGCCGGTCATGCTTTGGATCATGTGGGTGTCCGTGTTTATGCCAATGCGCACAGCGCGGCGCGCCGGGCCTACAATCCGCTGCAGTATAGCAACCATGCCTACGCAGCAGACCAACCATCCCCTGCCCCCCGGTTTCCAGTTGGATCGCTACCGCATCGAGCGGCAGCTTTCGCTGGGCGGGTTTTCCATCGTCTATCTGGCCTACGACGAGGACGGCACGCCGGTGGCAATCAAGGAATACCTGCCCAACTCGCTGGCGCTGCGCGCCGACGGCCAGGTGGCGCCGGCCATCGCCGACGAACACCTCGGCGCCTTCCGTCACGGCATGAAGTGTTTTTTCGAGGAGGGGCGCGCCCTGGCCCACCTCAGCCATCCCAACGTCGTGCGGGTGCTGAACTTCTTTCGCGCCAACGAGACCGTCTACATGGTCATGCAGTACGAGCGCGGCCGCACCCTGCAGGAGCATATCCACAAGCATCGCGGCGAGATCCGCGAGACTTTCGTGCGCAACGTGTTTGCGCGCCTGCTCAACGGCCTGCGCGAGGTACACGCCCAGAAGCTGCTGCACCTCGACATCAAGCCTTCCAACATCTACCTGCGCACCGACGGCAACCCGGTGCTGCTCGACTTCGGCGCAGCGCGGCAGGCGCTGCGCACCGACGGCCCCATGCTCAAGCCGATGTACACGCCCGGCTTCGCGGCCCCGGAACAGTACAAGGCGCCCGAAGATATGGGACCGTGGACCGACATCTATGCGGTCGGTGCCAGCATGTATGCCTGTCTGGCGGGCGGCGCGCCGCAGGCCGCGGACAAGCGGCTCGAGCGCGACGCCCTGCAGCCGGCCGAGAAGCGCTGGGCCGACAAGTACTCCAAGCAACTCCTGCAAGTGGTCGACTGGTGCATGGTGCTCGACTCGGCGCAGCGGCCGGCCAGCGTGTTCGTATTGCAGCGCGCGCTGGCCGAACGCCACCATGTGGTTCACGAACCGTCCTGGCTCGACAATCTCGGCCAGAGCTTGAAGGTCCTCCTCCGCAAATGAAATTCACCATCTACCAGGAAAGCCGCATCGGTCAGCGGCGCAACAATCAGGACCGCATCGCCCACTGCTACTCGCGCGACGCGCTGCTGATGGTGCTCGCCGACGGCATGGGCGGCCACCTGCACGGCGAGGTCGCCGCGCAGATCACCGTCCAGTACCTGACCGAGCATTTCCAGCGCGAGGCGCGCCCGCACCTCGACGATCCGCTCCAGTTCCTCGGCAGCGGCCTGGCCAATGCGCACAATGCCATCCTCGACTATGCCGTCGAGCGCGACCTGCCCGATGCGCCGCGCACGACCTGCGTGGCCTGCATCATCCAGGACAACCTCGCCTATTGGGCGCACGTCGGCGATTCGCGGCTCTACCTGCTGCGCGACCGGCGCATCCACACGCGCACCCGCGACCACTCGCGAGTGCAGATGATGGTCGACGACGGCCTGATCACCGAGGAACAGGCGCTGCACCATCCGGCCCGCAACCGCGTCTACGCCTGTCTCGGCGGCGACCTGTCACCGCAGATCGAGTTCTCGCGCAAGACGCCGCTGTTGGCGGGCGATACCATCGTGATCTGTTCCGACGGTTTCTGGTCGCCGCTCGGCAACGAGGCCCTGGTGCAGGGCTACGCGCGCGGCAGCGTCATGGCCATGACGCCGCAGTTGATGGACACGGCCGAGAAGCTCGGCGGCGAGGGCCAGGACAACCTGTCCGTGGTCGCCGTCACCTGGGAGGACGACTACAGCGGCGATCCGACCACCATGACGATCGAAACGCAGACCATGCCGCTCAATGCCCACACGACGCTGATGGAGGGCTTCGACAAGGCGCGCCTGCGCGACACCGAACTGACCGACGACGACATCGAGCGCGCAATCGCCGAGATCCGCAACGCCATCAACAAGTTTTCGAAATGAGCAGGGAAATGACCATGAGACCCAGCGGCCGCCGGCCCGACGAATTGCGCAACCTGACGATCACGCGCGGCTACACCATCCATGCCGAGGGCAGCGTGCTGGTCGCCTTCGGCAACACCAAGGTACTGTGCACCGCCAGCGTCGAGGAATCCGTGCCCGGCTTCCTCAAGGGCAGGGGCCAGGGCTGGGTGACGGCCGAGTACGGCATGCTGCCGCGCTCGACGCACACGCGCACGGCGCGCGAAGCCGCCAAGGGCAAGCAGTCGGGGCGCACCCAGGAAATCCAGCGTCTGATCGGTCGCTCGCTGCGCGCCATCACCGACCTCGGGGCGCTCGGCGAGCGGCAGATCACCCTCGACTGCGACGTCCTGCAGGCCGACGGCGGCACGCGTTGCGCGTCGATCACGGGCGCCTGCGTGGCGCTGCACGAGGCCTGCAACAAGCTGGTCGCGGCCGGCAAACTGGCCGCCAGCCCGATGCGCGACTTTGTCGCCGCCGTCTCGGTCGGCATCTTCGCGGGTACTCCGGTGCTCGACCTCGACTACGACGAGGACTCGAGCTGCGATACCGACATGAACGTGGTCATGACCGGCAGCGGCGGCCTGGTCGAAGTCCAGGGCACCGCCGAAGGCGCGCCGTTCAGCCGCGCCGAACTGGAAGCGCTGCTCGATCTCGCAACCGGCGGACTTTCAACTATCATTTCCAGGCAGAAGCAGGCACTGGCTGCCTGAGCTAGGAGATACCCCGGCATGCGCCGTTTCACGCCCATCGATAGCACCCCTTCACTCGACGAAGATATTCGCGCGTTGATGGAGGATATCGACGCGTCGATGGCCGATTTCGAGAAACGCCTCGATGCCGAGCGGATGCGCCAGCCGCGCCCGACCGCGACGTCGGCACCGGCGGCGGCCATTCCCTCGCCCCGCGTCGCCCAGCCGCCCGGCGGATCGGTACCGCCGGCGCCTGCCGAAGCGCCGCCCCCGGAGGCACCGCCGGTCGCGGCGCCGCCCGCTGCGCAGGCGCCGACGCAAGATGGCGGCGGCGGCCTGCTGGCCGAACTGGCGGCGGAAGCCAGCGCCAGGACGGGCGACTCCGTTTCCCGGCGAGCGATCCAGCAGCGCCGCATCCACGACGCACTCGATCGGGTCTATCGCTTCTTCGAGGCGTTCAACCGGCACGCCAATGCACTGGCACCGACCATAGTCCGCCCCTACCGCCTCGATACCCAGACCGCCTACACCGACCTCCGCTGGCAGGATGCCATGGTCAAGTCGCGCAAGGACAGCCTGTCCGAGTTGGCCCTGCTCGATTTCGTCGCCTTCCGGGTGCGCCTGGTGGCGCCCGGGCCGGTGACGGTCACGGTGGGCTGGAGTCGGCTGGATGCCTTCAAGAAGGACATGCACATCCTCGACCTGCGGTCCGCCGAGGGCATGGATCTCGACGGCGTGGTCGAGGGGGGGGAACTGGTCATGCACCTCGCCGCCGACTTCCCCGTGCAGATCACCTTCGGCGCCAACCACGAGAGCGGCCGCATCGATGTGCTTAGCCGCAACCTGGAAGGCTTCGGCATTGCGGCCTTCGCCTGCCAGCCCGAAGACGTCACCCAGCAATTCCTCGACGACCTCGGTCGCTTCCTGCTTGCCCGCAGCAACAGCCTGCCGGCGGCGCTGCAACGCGCGCACTGCCGCGCCGAACTCTGACCATGAAGAAACTCGTCCTCGCCTCCAACAACGCCGGCAAGCTGCGCGAATTCGCCGCCCTGCTCGCCACCGTCGATTTCGAAGTCCTGCCGCAGGCGCACTTCAACGTGCCCGAGGCCGAGGAGCCGCATTTCACTTTCGTCGAGAACGCCATCGCCAAGGCGCGCCACGCCGCCCGGCTCACGGGCCTGCCCGCCCTGGCGGACGACTCCGGCATCTGCGTCGATGCCCTGGGCGGCGCGCCCGGCGTGTTCTCGGCGCGCTTCGCCGGCGAGCCGAAGTCGGACCAGCGCAACAACGAGAAGCTGGTCGCCGACCTGGCCGGCCAGCCGAACCGGCGCGCCCACTACTACTGCATCCTGGTCTTCGTCCGCCACGCCGACGATCCGCAGCCGATCATCGCCGAAGGCGAGTGGCACGGGGAGATCGTCGACACGCCGCGCGGCGAGAACGGGTTTGGCTACGACCCCTATTTCTGGCTGGGGGAATTCGGCTGCACGGCCGCGGAACTGGCCGCCGACAAGAAGAACGCGATTTCGCATCGCGGCAAGGCACTGGCTGTGCTGATCGGCAAGCTGCGCGCCCGGGCCGGCCGTTGACGACAGCTTGAATGTAACAGTGCCGGGGGTAGTATTCATGCTTCTGTCAATAACGGAGCCGAACATGAAGAAACTATCCATTCTGCTTCTCGCCCTCCTGCCCGGCGTAGCTCTGGCCGAAGGGAACATCGCGCTGACGGGAAAATTCGGCACGCTGGGTTTCGGCGCCGAGCTGACCGCTGCGCTGGCCGACAGCGCCCACCTGCGCTTCGGCGTCAATGCCTACAACTGGTACGCCGACACCACCGAGAGCGGCGTCGACTACGATGCCACGTGGCGGACCCGGACGGCATCGGTGATCGGCGACTTCCTGCCGATCCGGGACAGCACTTTCCGCATCTCGGTCGGCCTGTTCTACAACGACAACAAACTGGACTTGACGGCCGATCCGGACAGCGGCAACACCTACGAAATCAACGGCACCACCTACACCGCGGCGCAGATCGGCACGCTGACCGGCAAGCTCACCTTCAACAAGACCTCCCCCTACATCGGCGTCGGCTGGGGCAATGCCTTCGCCAAGCCGTACGGCTGGAGCTTCGTGCTCGACGTCGGTGCCCTGTACCAGGGCAAGCCCAAGTTCTCGCTGTCCAGCAACAGCGCACTCTGCAATGCCGACGCCACCTGCCAGGCGAACCTGGCCGCCGAGCAGCGGGAGGCGGAGGAAGACCTGCGCAGCTACCGCTGGTATCCTGTCGTCTCGGCCGGTGCCGTCTATCGCTTCTGACTTGCCGCCACTCACTCTCTACGTCCATATTCCCTGGTGCCTGAAGAAGTGCCCGTACTGCGACTTCAACTCGCACGAGGCGAAGGACGGCATTCCCGAGGCGGCCTACAGCGATGCGCTGCAGCGCGACCTCGACGGCGCGCTGCCGCTGGTTGCGGGACGCACCGTGGAATCGGTGTTCATCGGCGGCGGCACGCCCAGCCTGATGTCGCCTGCCGGAATCGCGAGAATACTTGGCGTACCACCACGGCTGACTTTTCGTGCGGACACCGAAGTGACGCTGGAGGCCAACCCCGGTGCCATCGAGGCGGCGAAGTTCGCGGGCTTTCGCGCCGCCGGCGTCACCCGCCTCTCGCTGGGCATCCAGAGCTTCGACGACGCCAAGCTGGGCTCGCTCGGCCGCATCCACTCGTCCGACGAAGCGAAGCGCGCAGCGGAATTGGCGCTGCGCCACTTCGAGCGCGTCAATCTCGACCTCATGTACGGGCTGCCCGGCCAGACGCTGGCCGAGGCGCGGCGCGACATCGAGACGGCCATCGGCTTCGGCCCGGGCCATATCTCGGCCTACCACCTGACCCTTGAGCCGAACACCGCCTTTTTCCATGCGCCGCCCGATCTGCCCAACGACGACCTGGCCGCCGACATGCAGGAGATGGTGGAAGAAACCCTGGCCGCAGCCGGCTACGGGCACTACGAAACCTCCGCCTTCGCCAAGCCGGATCAGCAGTGCCGCCACAACCTCAACTACTGGCACTTCGGCGACTACCTGGGGATCGGTGCCGGCGCGCATTCGAAAATCGATGGCCGGCGCGAGGCGCAGCCGCGCAATCCGAAGGACTACCTCGCCGATCCGGTGACCCGAAAGTGGCAGCCGATCGCGCAGGAGGATTTGGCGGGCGAGTTCATGATGAACGCGCTGCGCTTGATCGACGGCTTCGAGTCCGCTCTTTTCCAGGAGCGTACCGGGCTGCCGCTCGAGACGATCGCGCCGGCGCTGCGCCGCGCGGAAAGCGAAGGCCTGCTGGTACGGACCGGCGGGCGCATCGCGCCGACGCCGCTCGGCCAGCGCTTCCTCAACCGCCTGATCGGCCTGTTTCTTTCTTCCTGAACACGACGTCCCAGACGCCGTGGCCGAGGCGCAGGCCGCGCTGCTCGAACTTGGTTAGCGGCCGATACTCGGGGCGCGGCGCAAAACCCTCGGCGGTGTTCGCCAGCGTCGGCTCGCCCCCCAGCACTTCCAGCATCTGCTGCGCGTATTCCTCCCAGTCGGTCGCGCAGTGGAAGTAGCCACCCGGCGCCAGGCGCGAGGCGAGCAGTGCGACGAAGTCAGGCTTGATGAGGCGCCGCTTCTGCTGCCGCTTCTTGGGCCAGGGGTCGGGGAAGAAGACGTGGATGCCGGACAGCGCTCCCGGCACAATCATGTCGCGCACCACTTCGACTGCGTCGTGCTGGATGACGCGCAGGTTGGCGAGCTTGCCCTCGGCGATCAACTTCAGCAGGCTGCCGACGCCCGGCGTATGAACCTCCAGTGCCAGGTAGTCGATGTCCGGATGCTCGGCGGCGATGGCCGCAGTGGTCTCGCCCATGCCGAAGCCGATTTCGAGCACCGTGGGCGCCTTGCGGCCGAAGGCGGTGGCCAGGTCGAGCGGCGCGGGACGATACGGGATGCCGACCTTGGGCATCATCTCTTCGTGGTAGCGCAGTTGCGCGTTCGAGACGCGGCCCTGGCGCAGCACGAAGCTGCGGATGTGGCCTTGGGGTGGCATGGGCTTTTCTGCTTCGCTCATTGCTTCAGTTTTTCCTGGTAGTAGCGTTCGAGGTCGTAGCGCTGCGTTGCCAGCGCAGCGGGCAAGGTGGCGCAAGCCTCGCCCAGTTCGCTGTCGGGCCGTTCGAGTGCCGGCTTGAGCCTGAGGGCCGCATCGATGGCTTCCATCGGTGCCTGCTCGCGACCGTAGTAATGGCGGGACAGATCGCGCTCGGCGGCGCGGATGCGCGGCCACTGCTTGTCGAGCCAATCGACGTAGGCCAGGGCGGCGGCTTGGTCACCACGCCGATGGCAGGCCATCCCCAGCAGTCGCACGCCATGGACGACGCCCCAGAGCAGTTGCTGCGCGAGCAATTGCGGCCGGTCGAATTCGTAGCGCGATGGCGCGGATTGCGCCTGCGCCGCCAGCGCCAGCATCGTGCCGGCGGCGAAGACCGCAAGTCTCACTTGCCTATCAGCCCCGTGGTCGGCGAACTCGGCGTCGCCGAATAGAGCTTCTTCGGCATGCGCCCGGCCAGGAAGGCCTCGCGGCCCGCTTCCACCGCCTTCTTCATCGCCCCGGCCATCAGCACCGGATTCTGCGCGCCGGCGATCGCCGTGTTCATCAGCACGCCGTCGCAGCCCAGCTCCATGGCGATGGCGGCGTCCGAGGCCGTGCCGACGCCCGCATCCACGAATACCGGCACCCGGGCCGACTCGATGATGAGCTTGAGGTTCCAGGGGTTGAGGATGCCCATGCCCGAGCCGATCAGCGAGGCGAGCGGCATCACGGCGACGCAGCCGATGCCTTCGAGGATCTTGGCCTGGATCGGATCGTCGGAGCAATAGACCATGACCTTGAAGCCTTCCTTGACCAGCGTCTCGGCAGCCTTCAGCGTCTCGGGCATATTGGGAAACAGCGTCTGCTGGTCGCCCAGCACTTCGAGCTTGACCAGATCGTGGCCGTCGAGCAGTTCGCGCGCCAGGCGCAGGGTGCGCACGGCATCGTCGGCCGAGTAGCAGCCCGCCGTGTTCGGCAGGTAAGTGAACTCCGAGGGCGGCAGGGCGTCGAGCAGCGAGGGCTGGTTCGGGTCCTGGCCGATATTGGTGCGGCGGATGGCGACGGTGACGATCTCGGCGCCGCTCGCCTTGACGGCGGCGCGGGTCTCGGCGAAATCCTTGTACTTGCCGGTGCCGACCAGCAAACGGGAGGTGTACGCCTTGCCGGCGATGAGGAGGAAATCTGACATGGTGGTTTCCTATCCGCCGCCGACGGCGACGACGATTTCGAGACGATCGCCGGCCTGGATGGCGACCGACGCATGCTGACTTTTCGGGACGATCTCGCCGTTGCGCTCCACGGCCACGCGCTTGCCGGCCAGGCCGCGCGCATCCAGCAGCGCGGCGACCGACATGGCCTGCGGCAGTTCGACGGGCTCGCCGTTGATGAAGAGGGAGATCATGGCGGCGATTTTACCGCCCCGGCGCTCAACCCGCCTCGGCGTATATACGGACCAAGTCGCCCAATCGCCGAATACCGGCCTCGATAGCCTCGCTCCAGGGATTGCCGCAGTTGAGGCGCAGGCAGTTCCTGTATCGCCCCGAGGCCGAGAACAGCTGGCCCGGGGTGAAGGCGATGCCTTCGGCCACCGCGTCCTTGTGCAGCGCCAGGGCGTCCACCTGCTTAGGCAGCTCGACCCAGAGCACGAAGCCGCCCTGCGGCCGCGACATCGTGCACTGATGCGGAAAGTGTTCGGCGACCGCGTCGGCCATGCGCGCCACCTGCGCCGCGTAGGCGCGCCGGGCACGGCGTAGTTCGCGCGCGTAACCGCCGCCTTCGAGGAACTCGGCCAGCGCCGCCTGCTGCAGCACGCCGGTCACGCCGCTGGTCAGCGTCTTGACCTGCGAGAGCTCGGCGAAGCGCCGCCCGGCGGCGATGAACCCCAGCCGCAGCGCCGGGCTGATGGTCTTGGAAAAGGACGAACAGAGCATGGTGTTGCCGCTGGTGTCGTAGGACTTGATCGGCCAGGGCCGGGCGCCTTCGTGGTGCAGGTCGCCGTAGATGTCGTCCTCGATCAGCGGCACGTTGCGCTCGGCGAGCAGCTGCGCCACGCGGCGCTTGTTCTCCTCGGGCATGATGCAGCCGAGCGGATTGTTGACGTTGGGCACCAGCATGCAGGCCTGCACCGCGCCATTGCGCGTCGCCAGCTCCAGCGCCTCGACCGAGATGCCGGTGCGCGGATGGGTCGGGATCTCCAGCGCCTTCAAGCCCATGTCCTCGATGATCTGCAGCATCACCAGGTAGGTCGGCGATTCCAGCGCGACCACGTCGCCGGGCTTGGTCACGGCCCGCAGGCAGAGGTTGAAGGATTCCGTGCAGGAATTGGTGACGATGATCTCGCCGGCGTCGAGCGGCCCGCCCCAGTCCAGCGACAGGCGCACCAGCTGCCGCACCAGCCGCTCGTCGTTGCCGTTGGTGCAGGAACCGTCGGCAAGCAGGTCGCGCGGCTGCCGCGCCACCTTGGCGAACATGCGCTGCATGCGCGCCGAGGGCAGCAGGCCGGGCGCCGGATAGGCCGAGCCGAGCGGCAGCATGCCCGGCCGTTCGTTGACCTGCAGCACCTGCATCAGCAACTGGTTGACGCCGACGTAGACCGGCCGCTTGAGGCCGCCGGCCGACTGCGGCTCGGCCCGGGCCGGCGAGCGGCGGCGCACGTAGTAGCCTGCCTGCGGCCGCGCCTCGATCACGCCCCGGTCCTCCAGCTGGCGCAGCGCCGACAGCACGGTAGACACCGACAGCCGCCGCTGCTCGGCCAGATTGCGCACCGAGGGCAGCCGGTCGCCCGGCTGCAGCACGCGGCCGTCGATCAGTCCGCGCAGGTCGTCGGCAAGCTGCTCGTAGAGATGTTCCATGATGTCATTGTGATGATTCCGGACCAAGGCCGACAGATACAGCAGGGCTTCCGTTTGGCCATAACAGTTTATTGGATTGCGAATTGTGATGGACACAATTTCGCCCGGCTGGCGCTGTCGCGGCCGGGCTGCCGCCGGTAGGCTGGTGCCATGGACTGGACACTCGGCTCGCTGATTCATCCCCGACCCCGGCAGGACCTTGTGCCGCTGGCACCGGGCCGGCCGCTGCGGCTCCGGCGCGCGCGCGGCCGGCAGGTGGCATGCGAACGCGGCTGCGTCTGGATCACGGTGCCGGGGGTGGCCAGCGACATCTTCCTGCATGCCGGCCAGCGTTGGACGATCCCGGCCAACGGCCTGGTGCTCATCGAGGCCGAAGGCAGCGCCCTGGTGACGCTGGGCTGCTAGAATCCGCTCGTTCGCGGGCGTCGTATAACGGCATTACCTCAGCTTCCCAAGCTGATGACGAGGGTTCGACTCCCTTCGCCCGCTCCATCGGAGCACGCCCGTAAGCCTGTGGAAACGCCACCGAACGACGACAAGAAGGGCGA
>JACRIZ010000117.1 GCA_016235765.1 Rhodocyclales bacterium
CCACGGCGCGGTGATGATCCTCGGCTTCCAGATCCCGGCGCTGACCGGCTTCTTCGCCAACTACTGCATCCCGCTGATGATCGGCGCCAAGGACGTCGCCTTCCCGCGCGTCAATGCGCTGTCGGTCTGGCTGTTCTACGTCGGCATCATCCTGGCGCTGCTCACCTTCGTGATTCCCGATCCGCCCGATGTGATGTGGACCGGCTACCCGCCCTACTCGACCATCAGCACGGGCAACACGGCGATGTACACCTTCACGGTGCTGATCCTGGGCTTCGCCTCGATCATCGGCGGGGTTAACTTCCTGACCACCGTCGCCTACATGCGCGCGCCGGGCCTCAAGTGGAGCAACCTCAACATCTTCGTCTGGTGCACGCTGGGCGCCTTCGTGCTGCAACTGATCTTCGTGCCGGTGCTCGGTACCGCGGTGACGCTGATCAGCTTCGACAAGTATCTCGGCACGCACTTTTTCGACCCGGCCAACGGCGGCGACGTGCTCACCTACCAGAACCTGTTCTGGTTCTACTCGCACCCGGCGGTGTACGTGATCTTCCTGCCCTTCATCGGCGTCATCTACGAGATCGTCACCACCTTCGCCAAGAATCCGCCCTTCAACTACAAGATGGTCGTCTACGGCGGCATCTTCGGCATCGTCGGCCTATCGGGCGAGGTCTGGGTGCACCACCTCTACGTCTCGGGCATGGCCGACTGGATCCGCATCGGCATGATGGTGTCGACCCTGGCGATCTCGGTGCCGGTCGGCCTGATGGTGATCGGCCTCGTCGGCACGCTCTACAAGGGCTCGATCACCTTCCAGACGCCGATGCTCTACGCGCTGGGGGTGATGTTCCTGTTCCTGATCGGCGGCCTTACCGGCATTCCGCTGGCGGTCACCTCGCTGACCGTCCACCTGGCGCGCTCCTACTATGTCGTCGGCCACTTCCACTACGTGATGGCCGTCGCCGGCACCTTCGCCATCTTCGCCGGCGTCTACTACTGGTTCCCGAAGATGACCGGCCGCATGTACAACGAGCGCTGGGGCAAGATCGGCTTCTGGATCACCTTCATCGGCACCAACATCGTCTTCTGGACCATGATGGACATCGGCGTCAAGGGCATGCCGCGCCGCTACTACGACTACTCGCACATGTCGCAGTTCGAGGGCGCGCACCAGTTGATGACTCTCGGCGCCGTCATCCTCGGCATCGGCTTCGTCATCGCCCTGATCAACTGGATCGTCGGCGCCATCAAGGGGCCGAAGGCCGGCGAGAATCCCTGGGGCTCGAAGTCGCTGGAATGGACCACCGTCTCGCCGCCGCCGCACGGCAACTGGCCTTCGCCGCCGGTCGTCGCGGAGAACTGGAGCCCCTACGCGTACCGCCGCGACTGACCCTGCCCGCCCGACTGCCGCCCGCTGGCTGGCGGCGGTGGGCGTGGCGCTGGCGCTCTCGGGCGCCTTCCTGGCCTGGCGGCATTGGCCGGCGCCCGCGCCGGCCCTGCCGCCATCCGGCCAGTTGCCGACCGCAACAGTGGTCAACGACGTCCGGCCGCTGCCCGCATTCGCAATGCGCCGGGAGGGTGGCGCGCTGACCGATGCCGACCTGCTTGGCCGCTGGACGCTGCTCAACTTCGGCTACACGTTTTGCCCGGACATCTGCCCGACCACGCTGGCCACGCTGAAGGAGGTGAAGGCGCAACTGGCGACGCGCGGGGCAGCCCCGCCGCAGGTGGTCTTCGTCTCGATCGACCCGGCGCGCGATACGCCGGCTCGGCTGGCTGAATTCACAGGTTTCTTCGACCCCGCCTTCATCGGTGCGACCGGCGGCGACGCGGAACTGGCGGCGCTGGTGAAGCACCTGGGCGTCCACTACCAGCGCCACGACGAGCAGGACAAGAAGCTGTACGTCGTGGACCACAGCGCAGTGGTCTACCTGATCGATCCGCAAGGAAGGCTGAAGGCGATCTTCTCCTGGCCGCACGATCCGGCCGCCATGGCCACCGACTACGCCGAGCTCACTTCCGGCCGCTGAGCATCGCCCGCAGGCAGACCAGGACGAACATCACGCCGCCGATCACGGCGATCAGCCCGCCCAGGCCCATCAGGCCCATGCCCAGCTTCTGCGGCAGCGTCACCAGCATTTGCTCGGCCCCCGCGACCTTGCGCTGCACGCCGTAGCCGCCCGACCAGGCCAGGCCTAGCACATGCAGCAACTGGCCGCCGCCATAGACGTAGGGCTGCCAGCGCGCCATGCGGCCCTCCGCCGCACCGAAGCCGAGCTTCGGCAGCAGCACGTACGCCAGACCCATGAAGGCCAGCGTCACGCCGACGATGGCGCCGTGATAGTGGGCCGGGATCACGACGTTGACGCCGCGGATGAGGTAACCGAGCACGCCGCCGACGATGAACAGCGTCAGCGACGCCGCCAGGGCCGACTTCGCCGGCGCGGACAGTCCGCGCGCGCGCCACAGGACAAGCAGCGCCAGCACCAGCAGCGGCAGCAGCAGCGGATGGCCGAACTCCATCAGCCGTGCGAAGTACGCCACGTACTCGCCGGAACCGGCGGGCGCGGCGATCAGGATGGCCGGTACCGCCAGCACCGGCAGCGCGGCCAGCGCGAACAGCGACGCCGCCCGGCCGAAAGTCAGCCGCGGCGGCACGCCTAGCGCCTGCGCGAGCCAGAACCAGGCCAGCGCGACCAGCAGCGCGTGCTGGAACTGCAGCACATGGCCGCCGCCCCAGAACAGCAGTTCGAAGTAGCCCTGCCCTTCGAGTGCATCGGGCAGCGTCAGCCACGCAAGCAGCGTCACCGCGAAGGCCGCCGCTCCCACCAGCGCCGACAGCCAGACGGCGACGCGGCCGGGATCTCGCGCCGCGATGCGGATGGTCGCCAATCCGCGCAGCATGGCCAGCGCGAATCCTGCAGCCGCCAGCAGCAGACCGGCGAAGAACACCGGCTGACGCAGGATGGGGATGTAGTTATTTAGCAGCGGCCGGGCATCGGGGAAGAAGGGCGACACCACCATCAATACGGTGCCGAGCGCCGCCAGCCCGACGGCCGCCGCGCCGACCGCCGCGAAGCGCTCGCTGCCCGCCAGGCTCCACAACACCGCTGCGAAGGCCATGAACCAGATCAGCACCGACAGGTCGACGTGCACGATCAGCGCCGCGCGGAAGAAGTCGCCCTGCGGCAGCAGATCCTGCACGCCGGGCGTGCGCGACAGCGCCAGCAGGACCGCCAGCAGCCCCGCGCCGGCCAGCGCCGCGATGCCCAGCACCAACCAGGCGCGCGCCAGCCGCGCGGCAGTCTTGTCGAAGTCGGTCAGTTCATACATGACCGCGAGTATATGCGGAAGCCGAAAGCGACAAGGCCGCCCGGAGGCGGCCTTGTGCATCGACTGCAGAATCCTGGTAGGCGCGATTGGACTCGAACCAACGACCCCCACCATGTCAAGGTGGTGCTCTAACCAGCTGAGCTACGCGCCTGCAAACGAGCCGCGCATTCTAGCGGAACGACTTTCTCAGCGCAACAGCGGAATCTACATTGTGATGATGCGATTGCTGATCGCGAAGGCGGTCAGCATGGCCGTGTTGCGCAGGTTCAGCTTGTGCATCAGGCTGGAGCGGTGCTTTTCGACCGTCTTGACGCTGAGATTCAGGTAGTTGGCGATGTGCTTGTTGCCATGCCCTTCGGCGACCAGCTTGAGCACTTCGCGCTCGCGCACCGTCAGGGTATCCAGGGGCGTGGTTGCGTCGCCGGCGTCCCGCTGCGAGCCGTTGAGCAGGCCGGAGACGACGCGTTCGGAAACATCCGGGCTGAGGAAGACCTTGCCGGCGAGCACCGTGCGGATGGCCATCAGCAGCTCCTCCGGGCCGGATTCCTTGAGGATGTAGCCGGAAGCGCCGTTGCGCAGCGCTTCCTGGATGTATTCGTCTGTCTTGTGCATCGAAATGACCAGGACGCGCATGTCCGGCATGCGTCGCCGGATCTCCGCGATGGCCCCGAGGCCGTGGCTGCCCGGCATGTTCAGGTCCATCAGGATCAGGTCGGGCGCCAGCGAGGTCGCCATGCGCACCGCGTCCTTGCCGTCCTGTACCTCGCCGACGATTTCCAGGTCGGCTTCCGAGTTGAGCAGCGCGCGCAAGCCCGCGCGAAACAGCGCGTGGTCTTCCGCGATCAGCACTCGTTTTCTTATCATCATGGTGCTCCCTCCGTTGGTACCGCGCCCGCCAATCTACCTTGACTGCGGCCGTCCGCCAAATGTGCTGCCGCCCGCCGGTCGCGCCTGCATGGCCGCCCGGGCATTCGAGGCCATGAACACCCACTGGCCGTAGGTCGGCTTGCCGGTAAGACTTTGATCCTTCAAACCGAAATTCGCCTTCTTGATCGTCGCCTCATTGGACAGGCTGTGCACGCCGATGATCTGTCCGTCGGCAGTGCGGACCAGTCCCCAGTCGCTGCGCCCGGTCATCGGGTCGCGATAGATGCGCCGCAGGTGCCGCTGCTTTGCCGCCATGCGCTCGTCGAGCAGCAGATCCTCGAGGCGCAGCGGGAACTTGCGTCCGGAGCCGGGGATGGCGGCTGCGTAGCGATCCAGCGCCAGCCTGAATTCGTTGCCGATGTTCAGCAATTCGCGCTCCTTGTCCCGTTGCACCTGGAAGTGCCAGACGGTCGCCGTCGAAGCCAGTGCGATGCCGACAATGGCGACCAGCAGCAGCACGCCGACATAGGTGAAGCCGCGATTTCCCGCACGCGCGCTACCAATCCGCATAGCGACTCCCGTCGCTGGCCTGGCCTTGCGCCCCGCTGCGCAGGTCGGAGGCGGCGCCGGGTCGGTCGCTGCGCTGCGACGGAATCAGCGTCCAGGTCGCGGAACTGTCGGTGATCGGGTCGACCGGCACGGCCCGCAGATAGCGGCCCTCCACCAGTTGCACGATGGAATCGGGAAAGCGGCCGTTGTCGCCGGCGAACTTGTCGATCGCGTCGCGGGTTGCCGCCAGGTTGGCCCGCAGCACGTTCTCCTTCGAGCGCTGCACGCTGTTGAAGTAGCGTGGCACCGCAACGCTGAGCAGCAGGCCGACGACGGTCAGCACCACCATCAGTTCGATCAGCGTGAAGCCGCCGCGGCCGCGCCGTGTCATGGTTGCCCTCACCATTGCCGGTAGGGAATGCCGTTCAAGCCGCTCTCCGGCGACAGCGAATAGACGTCGAAGACGTCCTCGCCCTCGGCGGGCATGTCGGGCGGGCTGCTGTAGCTGCGCTTGCCCCAGCTCGCGTCCGCCGGCACGCCGTTTTCGGCGAAGGGGTCGCGCGGCAGGCGACGCAGGAAGTAGATGCGCCGATCCTTGACCGGGCTGCGGATGTCGACGACGCCCTCGACCAGGGCCTGCAAATTGGGCGGATACCCCGACGCCAGCCGGTCCACGCCGAGGCGCCCCTCGTCGGCCGCCTGCTTGTAGGCGTCCAGGGCGGCACGAATCTCGCGCAGGTTCTCGCGCAGCTCCTTTTCCTTGCCGCGCTGGATCGTGAGTTCCACGATGGGCGCCGCTACCGACGCCAGCAGGCCGACGATCACCACCGTGACCAGCAGCTCGATCAGCGTAAAGCCGGCGGCGCGCGCCTTGTTCATTGGGCAGCACCTCCCTGGGCGGCGGGCGCCTCGCTCGCCTCCGCAGTTGCCGGCGGATTGCCGTTGTCGACCGGGGTGATTGCCGGCGCGGGAATCGGCCGCACCACCGGCACCGCAAAGGCGCTGGACGACGGCGTCGCCACGGCGGCCGCGCCGCCACCGTTCTGGCCGACCACGCCGTTGCCGCCGGAAGCCTTGATGTTCGGCGCACCATAGCGGATGCGGCCCTCCGTACCCGACCACAGCTCGACCAGGTCGGCATCGCGGATCGGCGAGTTGCGCACGATGTGCGGCGTGATCGCCATCACCAGTTCCTTCTTGTTCCAGGTGTCCTTCACCGTTCCGAACAGGCGGCCGAGGATCGGCACGTCGCCGAAGCCGGGGATCTTGGTCTGGCTCTGGTCGTTCTGGTGCTGCAGCATGCCGCCGAGGATCTGCGTCTCGCCGTCGCGCAACTGCAGCAGCGTATTGACGTTGTTGGTGTTGATCGGGAACACGACGGTGCCGGAGTTGCCGGTATCGATCTGCGCACCCGCGCTGCTGACTTCCAGGGCCAGCTTGATCGCCACGTCGCCATCGGCATGGATGTGCGGCTCGACCTCCAGCTTGATGCCGGTCTCGATGTATTGCACCGCGGTGTTGTACACCGTCTGGCCGCCGCCAGAGGGCGCCGGGGTCGCCGCGCTCGACACCACCGGGTTGCGCGTGCCGACCAGGATCTTGGCCTTCTCCTTGTTGCGCACGCGGATGCGCGGCGTCGCCAGGTCATTGACGTCGCCGTCGGTCTTGGACGCATTGACGGTGACCGACAGGCCCGGGATGTTGTAGTCGGCGATCGTCCGGTTCTTGAAGTCCTCCATCGTCATCTTGTCGCGCAAGGACCAGGTGAACGACTTCGTCCAGTCGATGCCCAGCGACATCAGGCGATTGCGGTCCACCTGCATGACGTCGATTTCCAGCATCACCTCCGGCTCGGGCTGGTCCATCGCGGCAATCAGCGATTCTGCAATGCGGATGGCTTCCGGCGTATCGCGAACGACCACCGAATTGGTCTTCTCGTCGACGAAGATGTCCTTGGTCTTGACGATGGTCTTCAGCATGCTCTGCACCTGCTTCGGATCGGCGCTGCTGAGCGCGAAACGGCGGATCTTCAAGTCCTGGTAGTCCTTGTTCTTGGCCACGGTGCCCGGATAGATCAGGACGGTGTTGTCGCCCAGCACGCGCTTTTCCAATTGGTTCTGGATCAGCAACAGGTCGAGCGCCTCCTCCACCGGGCTGTCCTTGACGAACAGCGTGACCTTGATGTCGTTGCGCACCTCCTTGTCGAGGATGATGTTGACCCCGGTCGTGCGGGCGATCGCCTCCAGCACCATCTTCAGGTTGGCGTCGCGGAACTGCAGCGTGAGAGGCTTGCGGCCCTTGGTGTTGAGGCTCGGCCCGGCGATCCTGTCCCGGACCGTCGGTTCGTCGATCTTCTGGCGCAGGCGGTTCGCGTCGGCATTGCCCGGCGACTCGGCGTTCACCACCCGCAGCGTGGCCTTGGCGGCCGCGTTGTCGCCCTTCTTGGCCAGGGCATCTGCCTCGCGCAGCATCTTCTCGTGGCGGCGCTCGACATCGAGGTCATACAGGCCCTGCTGCGCCGCCATGTTGTTCGGATCGACGGACAGCACGCGGCGATAGGTGATTTCGGCAACGTCGGGCTGGCGTGCGCGGCGCTGCATGCCCGCTTCCATCAGCAGTCGCTCGATGACCAGGTTGCGCTGGAGCAGGTAGTCCTTCTTGAGCATGGCGCTGCCCGGATCCTCCTGTACCGACTCGGCCATGCGGCCGACGCCCTCCGGATACTTGCCCTCGGCGATCATGTCCATACCCTGGCTGCGGGCGCGTTCGCCGGGCGCACAGCCGGCCAGCGCCAGCGCGACGAGGATCGTCAGCGCCGCGGCGGCGGGCCGCCGCATGGATGGATAGAAGTTGTGTTGGCTCACTGGGTTATCCCTGTTGGCAGCGTTTGTCTTGTATCGAGCGGGATATAGACGAAAGTCAGTATCCCGTTCTCGTAACTTTCGAGTCGATAGTTCTTGTCGATGTCCTGGCCGATGGTGACGGGGACAATGCGGTTGCCGCGGGTCAAGACCACTTGCACGCCCTGCCCGTCACCGACCTGGCCGAAGAAGGCAAATGGCAGCGGCGGCGCCGAGGGTGGTGGCGGCGGCGGCGGGGGAGGTGGCGGCGGTGCCGGCGGCGGCGGCGGCGGCGGCAAGTACCACGAGCGGGTCTTGAAGAGGTCCACCGATGCGGTGCCGACGGTGCGTTGCTGCCGATCGAGCGGCCCGTCGCCGGCAGGCACGGCGGTGGCATGGTCGGGCACCGGCGCCGCCGGCGCGCCGGCAATGGGCAACGGCTCGGCGCGCGCAACGACCGGGCGCGTCGGCGGTGCCACCGGGTCTTCGGGCGCGAACCAGGCCAGCAGGAGCGTCGCCACGCCGCCGGCGCCGAGCAGCCATTTGCGCTGGTCCGGGGTCACGTGCCGTGCTCCACGAACAGCAGGAAGACGATGCGGCCGTCGACGACGGTATCGGCGACCTTCTCGCGGCGCAGCGCCAGGCTTTCCAGCGACAGCGCCGGAACGGCAGCCAGCACTTCGGCGGCGAAGGCGCGGATGTCGGGATAGGAACCCTTGATCGGCAGGGCGATCCTGAACTGGTCGAGGCGGCCGCCCTGGGCACGGACGAAGCTGTATTCGCCGACGTCGAGTTCCAGCTTGTGCGTTTCGGCGAGCTTGAACAGCCGCGCCAATTCGTCGGGCACGCGTTCGCTGGTCGGAAATTCGCCATAGAAGCTGGCCAGCCGTTGCGCGGGCGACAACGCGGCGCCACCCGCGGTGCAGTTGGAAAGCTTCTCCTGGTCCGCGGCAATCTGGGCATCGAGGCGCGCCAAATGGCCGGCAGCCGGCAGCGCGACCAACAGCAGACCCGCCAGCGCCGCGGCGAGCAAGGCCATGCCCAGCCAGCCCGGCAGGCCGAGACGGCGCACGATGTAGAGCGTCCGATGCCGCAGCGCCGGCACGTTCATCGCTCGTGCTCCCAGGTTGCCGAGATGCGGAACCGCACCGGCCGGTCGCGGTCCTGCTTATTGACCTGGTGCGACTGCAGCGTCACGTCGGAGAGCATGCCCTGGCGCTTCAGGAACCGGACGTAGTCGAGCAGCGCCGCGAGGTTGCGCGCCTCGCCGGTCAGCACCAGGTCCTTCTTGGTCAGGTCGGGGTCGATGCTGAGCAGCGCGACCGGTTCGTCGACATAGCTTTCGAGCATTGCCAGCAGCTTCTGCCAAGGCGCGCCGAGGCGCTGGTTGATGGTCAGCGCCTTTTGCCACTCGGCAGCCAACTGGCCGTCGTCGAGCTTCATCGCCGCCGGCTCGCGGGCGGCCAGTTCCTTGCGCATGCGCGCCACCTCCAGCTCCGCCGCGGCAACATCGGGTTCGACGAATCCGGCATGCCAGGTGAGCACCGCCGCGAGCACCAGCAAGCCTGCCGCCAGCGCGAGCCAGCCCGTCGGCGCCGCCGGGCGGCGGGGGTGGATGAAATCGAGGTGCAGGTTCGCCATGGTCATGCGCACCAGGCGGTCAAGTACTTGATGTCGCCGCCGACCGGGAAGCCAAGCCTGGCGCCCAGGTCGATGCCCGCGAAACCGTGGCCCTGCAGCACGCCCAGCTCATCGCGGTTGGCCTCGGGCGCAAACACGCGTGTTGCCTCCGGCGTCAGTTCCAGGTTCGCCAGGTGGCTCTCGTCGCGCAGCAACTGCGGCAACCGGTCCGCCCAATCCGCGTCGACGCGCATCTGGCGTAGCCAGCGCCAGTCCTGCCCGTCATGCACGGCGATCCCGAGCTGCCCCGGTTCGACGGCGACCAGGCACTGCGGCGCTTCGGATTCCGCCGACGGCCAGAGTCCCGCCGCAATAGTCAGTGCCGGTGACACGCCGAGCAGGCGCGAACGATGGGCGGCCGCCGTCTCCTTGATGGCTGCCAGCAGCTCGCCGGAGATCGCGGCGGCAATCCGGGCCCGGCCCGGCGCCTCGTCGCTGAGCGTGATGGCCCAGCCGTCGGCCAGGCTGCCGAAGGCATCGGCGAATTCGAGTTGCGCCAGCGCGCGGTACTCCGCCTCGCCAGGGAGGTGGTCGCGCCAGGGGATGATCCGGAACTGCGCCAGCCGGTTGGCCAGCACGACGCGTACCGGCTTGCCGGGATGCTCGGCAAGCGCCGCCGCCAGGCCCGCGAGCGCCGCCGACCAGCGCGTCTCGCCCGCCGGCATCGGAAAGTGGCGGGCCGCGCCGAAGCTCCGCCGCCAACCCACGCGGGTCAGCGCCAGCGCTCCTTCCGGGCCGCAGTGGACGTGCAGGGCTTCAGTCGACCAGCGTGACACGATTGATCTCCGCCAATGTGGTTTCACCCGCGCGCACCAGGTCGAGCGCCGATTCGCGCAGGAAGCGCGTACCGTGCCTGACGGCCGCCTCCTTGATGCGGCGGATCGGCGCGCGGTCGACGATCAGCTCGCGGATCTCGTCGTTCAGGGACAACACTTCCGCGATCGCCTTGCGGCCTTTGTAGCCGGTGCCGCGGCACTGGCCGCAACCGCGCCCGGCGCGAAAGCCGAAGCCGCCGACATCGACGCCACTCAATCCGGAATCGGCCAGCAGCTCGGCCGATGGTCGATCGTCATCGGCGCAGTTCGGGCAGTTCACGCGGACCAGGCGCTGCGCCAGGATGCCGTTGAGCGCCGACACGAAGGCGTACGGATCGACCCCCATATGCGTAAAGCGCCCAAGCACGTCGAACACGTTGTTGGCGTGCACCGTGGTGAACACCAGGTGGCCGGTCAGCGCCGACTGGATGGCGATTTGCGCCGTCTCCGGATCGCGGATTTCGCCGACCATGATCTTGTCCGGGTCGTGGCGCAGGATGGAGCGCAGGCCGCGCGCGAAGGTCAGTCCCTTCTTCTCGTTTACGGGAATCTGCAGGACGCCCGGCAGTTGATACTCGACCGGATCCTCGATGGTGACGATCTTGTCGTGGCCATGATTGATCTCGGTGATCGCCGCGTAGAGCGTGGTGGTCTTGCCGGAACCGGTCGGCCCCGTCACCAGCATCATGCCGTAGGGCAAGGCCGCCAGCCGGCGCAGCAGCGCGGCCATTTCCTCGGAGAAGCCGAGGCCGGTGAGACGCAAGCCGCGCGCCTGTTCGCTGAGCGACTGTTTGTCGAGCACCCGCAGCACGGCATCTTCGCCGTGGATGCTGGGCATGATCGAAACGCGCAGGTCGATCTCGCGGCCGTCGATGCTGACGCGGAAACGGCCGTCCTGCGGCACGCGCCGCTCGGCGATGTCGAGCTCCGACATCACCTTGATGCGAGAGATAACCTGCTCGGCCAGTTGCGTGGAGGGCACCGCGCCGACTGCCGACAGCACGCCGTCGAGACGGTACTTGATGGTCATGCCGTTGCCGTGCGATTCGAGGTGGATGTCGCTGGCATCGGCGCGCAAGGCGTCGTAGACGGTCGAGTTGACCAGGCGCACCACCGGGCTCTTGTCCTCGGCGATGCCCTTGAAGCTGAGCTGCTCGATCGCACCGGAGGCGGCGTCGGCGCCGCCGGTCTCGGTCAGCGCGCCGTCGATGGCACGCAGCCCTTCCTCAAAACGCGAATGCCAGGCGGCCAGATCGGCAGCCTGCGCCAGACAGACCGAGAACAGGCTGGCGACGCGCAACTCGGCCCAGGCGAGCAGATCGGTATCGTAGGGATCGGCGACGACGAGTCTGAGCTTGCCGTCCGGGTCGCGCAACAGCGCGCAATTGCGTGACAGCATCTCCTTGAAGGACAGCAGATCGAAGGCCGGCTCCCACTCGCGCAGCACCTCCATGGCTATCGCCGGACGCCCCAGGGTCTGCCCCAGCGTCGCCAGTTCGTCGGCACTGTAGATCCGGGACTGGTTCATCAGTGGATGCTCCCCGCCAGTTCGAAGATCGGGAAGTACATCAGCACGACGATGCCGCCGATGGCGATGCCGATGATCATCATCAGCACCGGTTCGAACAGGCGGATGAACCAGTCGACCCAGCGGGCGATCTCGTCGTCGTAGAAGCGCGCGATGCGCTCCATCATCTCGCCCATCTGGCCGGTGCGCTCGCCGACGCGCAGCATGCGCGACGAAACCGGCGTGGTCAGGCCGAATTCGTCCATCGCCAGCGAGATCGCCTGGCCCTCGCGGATCTTGCGTGCCGCCTTGTCGAGTTCGCCGCGCAGGCCGCTTTGCAGCAGGCCGGCGGTCATGTCGAGCGCGGCCATGATCGGAATGCCGCCGCGCAACAGCATACCCAGCGTGCGGTAGAAGCGCGCCAACTGGTAGATGCGCATGCGGCTGCCGATGGCCGGAATCCGCATCAGGCGGTCGCCCGCCCAGCGGCGGGTTTCCGCGCGCAGCAGGCCGTAGGCGAGCCCGCCGAGCAGGATGCCGGACCCGACCAGCAGCGGCACGGTATGGTCGGCGACCAGCTTGCCCCATTCGAGCAGCAGCCGCGAGAGATAAGGCAGGTCACGGCCGAGATCCTCGAAGATGCGCGCGAAGCGCGGCACCACGTAGCCGAGCAATACGGCGATGACCAGGCCGCCGACGACGATCAGCAGCGTCGGATAGATGGACGCGGAGATCATCTTGCGCCGCACGGCGTCGACCTGGCCCTGATAGACGACGTAGCGACCGAGCGCTTCGGAAAGGTTGCCGGTACGCTCGCTGGCCTGCACGGTCGCCACATAGAGGGCGGGGAAGGCTGCCGGGAACTGCCCCAGCGCCTGCGACAGCGAGTTGCCCTGATAGAGCGCTTCCACCAGTTGCCCGAACAACTGTTGACGCTCCGGCCGCACTTCCTTCTCGCGCAAGGTCTCCATGGCCTCGACCACCGAGAGTCCGGATTCGAGCAGCGTCAGCAGTTCCTGGGTGAACAGGCCGAGCGGGAATGCGCCGGAGCCGCCGGGAACCCAGCCCTTCCAGCCGCCCTCGCGCGCCGTGCGTACGCCGAGCACCGCCAGCCCCTGGCGGCGCACCAGGTCGGCCGCGGCTTCGGGACTCGCGGCGTCCAGCGTCAACGAAGTGACGCCGGCGGCGCGATCGATGGCTCGGACCTGGAAACGCATCTCGGCGGCCTATTGCCAGTTGCCCAGGTCGGCGGCTTCGCCGCTGCCGCCCGGGGCGCCGTCCATGCCGTAAGAGATCAGGTCGTACTCGCCATGATCGCCGGGCGACTTGTAGACATAGGGGTTGTTCCAGGGGTCGACCGGCACTGCCTTCTGCAGGTAGGGGCCGTTCCATTTCGGCTCGTTGGCCGGCTTGACCATCAGGGCGCCCAGGCCCAGCTCGGTGGTCGGATAGCGGCCGCTGTCGAGGCGGTAGTGGTCGAGCGCCTGGCCGAAGGCATGGAACTGGTCGCGGACCACGGTGACCTGCGACTTGCCGATCTGCTTGAAATAGCGCGGTCCGACGTAGCCGACCAGCATGCCGATGATGGCCACCACGACCAGCAGCTCGAGCAGCGTGAAGCCGCCGGCTCTCGCTGCGGCCCGCAGGCCTCGCTGCCGATCAGGCATTCCTTGTGTCATCGCATCTTCCCCCTTTTGGTAGCGGCCGCAGCCGCTAGTCGCCGTTCGTGTCTCGTTCATCCGGCCCGAGCGGCCAGATGGCCTTGATGCTCGTTCCCTTGTCCCGCTTGCTGGCCAGCGAGAACGTGCCTCCCGAAAACTCGACCCGGTTGCTCATGCCGGCCAGGCCGCAACTGGCCTGCGCACCGCCCAGCGCCGAGACGTCCCGCGGCGCCGTGAAACCGCGGCCGTTGTCCTTGATGCCCAGCTCGACCTGCTTCGGCGACGTATGCAAGGTCACCGTTATTTCGGTGGCGCCGCTATGCTTGACGACGTTGCTGATCGCTTCCTGGACCACGCGGTAAATCGGCGTACGCAGCGCGTCGGGCACTTCGCGCTCATCGGCCTCGATCTCTACCCGCAAGTCCAGGCGCGGATGGAGCGCGCGTACCTGGCGGAAGAACCACGACAGCGTGCCGATCACACCGAGGTCGTCGAGCATCGCCGGACGCAGATCCAGCGCGATTCCCCGCACTTCCTCGATGGCGTCGCGAACCTGGCTGTTGAGCGAGTCGAGCGTCGCGCCGAGCTCGGCAATCCTGCCCTTGCGCAACTGATCGCTGGAAAGCTGGATGCCGAAGCTCAAGGCGTTGAGCGCTTGACCGATGCTGTCATGCAATTCCGAGGCCATGCGCTTGCGTTCCATTTCCTGGCTGGTCACCAGCGCCGCCGCTGCCAGCTTGAGTTCCGATTGCAGGCGGGCGATTTCCCGATTGCCTTCCGAAACCAACCGCAATGCGGCCTCGTGAGCCAAGCGAACGCCCGGCTCCGACACGCCCGACTCGTCCCTCGACGACGGCGTGCCGCGCACTTCGCTGCCACCCCCCCCGGGGAAATTGCCTGCGTCTCCCTTTGTCAACTTGCATCCACCCAGATGTGATTGAAACGATCTCCCCGCCAGCGCTCATTCCATCTGCCCGCCCCAAGTCGGTCAATAGCACTTTTGACTAGTTAAGCTAAGGAAAAGCTTGGCGTTCTCGTCAACCATTCGGCATCAGCGCCCGGACTTCCCTGGCCAGGTCGTCCGGGCCGCGCAAGCCGTCCAGCCGGACCCAGGGCTTGCCCGGGGCCGCGCGCAGGTAGGTCACCGGCACGTGATTCATCTTATCGCCGCGGTAGGCGTCGAATGCCTTCTGCACCGCGATGCTCGCCTCGCGCGTTCCCGTGTAGAACTGCCACTGCGTGCCGGCCTTGTACTTTTTCGCGAACGCGTCGAGGCGCGCCGGCGTGTCGTACTCGGGGTCGATGGACACGGAAACCATGCGCACCTTGCCCGAGTCGGCACCCAGCTTGTCCTGTACTTGGGAAAAGACCTGCGTGGTGACCGGGCAGATCGCCGTGCAGGAGGTGTAGATGAAGTTCAGCATGACCGGACGGCCGTCATCGAGTTCCGCCGGGAAGGCGGCCTTGCTGCCATCCTGCCGGAGCAGCCCGACTGCGGGCAGCTTGTAGTTCTCCACACCGCGCTTGTCCTGCGCTGCCGGTGCCGCGGCATGGTGATGGTGATGGGAGTGATCCATCTGCTGGGCGCGCGCCTGACCGGCGGCCGCCGCGATCCACACCAGCGCAATGACCTCGGCGATGGCGGTGATTCGCACCACCCGGCTCATGATCGTCTTGTTCATCTTCATTCCTCTCGGTTTCATGTTGGTCGCGGGCTAGTAGCCAAGGCCCATGTAGCCCGCACGGTTCGTCTTCAGGTAGCGCCGCTGTACCGCAGGATTGCCCACCAGGCCATTGCTGCCGCGCGGTTCGTTCACCATGATCTGTTGGTAGTTCGCCCAGCGCGCCGGTGAGTCGCCGGCCGGCGCGGGCGGCGTTCCGCCCGGCGACGTTGTCGTGCCGTTGCCGTTCTGCGCGCTGCCGCCGCCGGCGCCTACTCCGACGGAACTGTCCGTGCCGGCATTCGCGCCGCCGGTGCTACCTGTTCCGGCAGTGCTGCCGGTCGAGCTGCTATAGGTCGGCGCGCCAAAGCCGTAGTTGCCCGCGAAGCCGCTGTTGGTGGCAAAGGATTCCGACCGGCCCCAATCGCTCTGCCCGGTGCCCGCCGATTGTTCGGCGCGCTGCTCGCCGGTCTCGCCGGCCTGTTCGCTATCCGCGATCTCCTCTTCGTCCTTGTCACGCAACCGCTTGGCGCGCTGTACGGCCGGCCGCACGCTGGCCGGCCGCTCGGCCGCAACCGGGGCGCTGGGCGCAAGCGACGCCTGGGCCGGTACGGCAACGACCACCGGCGCATCCTCTTCGCCCATGTTGGTCAGTTCGACGCTGCTGCCGCCCTGGTCGCGCTTGGTGATATCGCCGGCACCGGCGAAGGCGAATCCGGCGCTGCACGCGCCAAGCAGGAGCAGCAGCCGTTGCAGTTTCGATCGGGTCATGTCGTCACCTCCTGTGGTTGGCTGCCGCAAGGGTCATCGTGCACCTCACGGAATGATCCATGGCGTCTCCGCCACGAGGGTATCGGAGTGGCTGTCCGCGTAGCGGACGATGTAGGCGCCCTTCGACGCGAAGCGCTGCCCCGGCCCGAGTTCGAGGACCGGAAACACGGTCGTGCTGTGGCGCAGGCCGAGTTCCTGCGGGTCGGCAGTTTCCGGCCCCATGTCGCCCGCCGCCCGGCGGGAAGCCAGCAGGGCGCGCGTCGCCTTGTGCATGGCCTGGCGGGCCTGGTCCTCTTCCTGCGCACGCGAACCTTCGCGCCGGCTGATCATGTTCTCGGCCCGCTCGAGCAGGTAGTCGCGATGGAGGTTGTCCAGCATTTCGGCCACCGTATCCGTCATGTAGGTCGTGGCGAAGTAGAGCCGTGCCTGGAAGAGTTCGTCGACCATCGGCAGGCGTTTCAGTCGCAGCCACTGCCTGAAATAGGAGAGATTCAGGTCGCGCCGCTGCGGCAACTCGAACGGATAGACGATGCGCATCGCGCCTTTCCAGTTCGATGGCACGCCGCGCTCACCCGAGGCCAGTTGCCCGGAGAGATAGACGCGCCGCGCCTTCGGCGGCGCCACTTCGGCCAGCAGGGCGCGGTTCTCGGCCGGTAGCCACAGCATGATCTCGTCCTTGGGCCCGGCGACAGCCAGCAGCTTGGCCAGCGTCTTTGCCGAGGCGTCCTGCCACGGCTGACTTTCGACGGCGATGCCGGAGCCGGCCATCGCCTTGCGCAACTGCCCGGCCGCCGCACGTCCCGTTTCGTCGTCGCGGTGAATCTGGACCAGGCGTGCCGGCTTGGGGCCGGCTCGCGATTTCAGATGACTGGCCAGCACGTCGGCCTCGAGCAGCACACCACGCGAGAAGTACAGCGAGTAGAAGTCGCCACCGCGCACCGGCGGCAGGTCGGTCAGCGGAAACCAGCAGGGCAACTGCCGGGCCTCGCAGAATTCGTGCACCTGCATCCAGTGGCCGTTGGTCAGACCGGACAGGACGGCGAACGGCGGGTTGGCCCGGTAGTAGGCTTCCAACTGCGCGCCCCAAGTCGCCGGCTCGCCCGTCAGTTCCCATACGTCGAGTTCCCAGCGACGCTCCGTACCCAGCACCATTTCGGCCGCCGAGGTCATGTGGCGCCGGCCGTAGGTCTGGGCACCTACCACCGTGCTGGCATTCTTGCCCGTCACGGCCGCCTTCAACATGTCGACAAAGACCTGCCGGCGTTCCGGTGCGGCACCCGGCGCGACGATGGTCGCGAATCGCACCGTCTTGTCGCCGGCACCGGGGGAGCGTTCCACGTTTAACTGGCGCAGGTAGGCAGTCAGTGCGCGCAGACCATCGTCGTCGATGTTGTAGCGCGGCATCATTTCGTTCATCGTCACCTGGTTCGCATTGCGGCCGACCCGGATGGCCAGCGCCAGCGAAGCGTCGTCGTAAGGCGGATGGGAAAGGTTGAAACTCTTGCCACGCCGCGGATCCATGTTGGCCAGCAGCGTCTTGTCGGGCGGCATGAACAGGTAGTTGCCCGTGATCGGCGCCACCAGGATCTCGCCCTCGACGGCTCCCATGCCGCTGCGCCGATGGCACTTGACGCAGGCCGCTTCCTCGCCGGCGACGGTGACGTCGCCGAAACGCAGGCCGGTCAGCGGCTTGCCCGACGGCAATACGCCCTCCATGTAGATGCGCCGGCCCGCCGCGACATCGTCGGCCGCGGAAACGAAGCTGCCCGTCGCCAGCGCGGCGACGAGCAGAAGGGTTTGGCAGGCGGCGCGCAGACCGCTACTTGATGGCGACAAGCTCCACCTCGAATACCAGGGTTTCATTGGGCCCGATGTCGCTGCCCGCGCCACGGTCTCCGTAGGCAAGCTGCGGCGGCACGAAGAGCTGCCACTTGGCACCGGCCGGCATCATCTTGAGCGCCTCCCGCCAGCCGGCGATCAGCGCCGAAACCTTGAGCGTGGCCGGCTTGCCCGGTTCGGTGGAATCGAACTCCGCGCCGCTGAGCAGGGTGCCGCGATAATTGCATTCGACCAGGTCGCTTTCCTGCGGCTTGCGGCCATCGGCAGCGCCGGCATTGACGACGCGGTATTGCAGGCCGCTGGGCAGGGTCACTACACCCGCCTTGCCCTTGTTGGCCGACAGGAAATCGGCGCCGCGGGTCTTGTTCTCGTCGGCGGCTAGGCGCCGGTTCTGCGCCATCTTCTGGCGCACCTCGCCCTGGAAGGAATTCATCGTCCGGCGCAACTCCTTGTCGGAAATCTGCGCCGTACCCGCGTAGCCGTCTTTCATGCCGCGCAGGATCAATTCCGGATCGATCTCGATGCCCTGTTTCTTGAAGTTGCGCGCCATGTCCACGCCGATGGCGTAGCTGGTCCGATTGGCCGCCGACTCCAGATTGGCGTCCTGGCCGGCCCAGAGCTGCCCGACGGGCAACAGCGCCAGCATGGCCGCAACGATTCGAACTACGGGTCCCATCACTACAACCTCCACTCGCCAAGATGGCCAGGGCTCGCGCCCTGGCCGGAAATTGATTCCGCAAGCTACCGGCGGAAGCCTGTCGCCTCCGCCGGCACCCTCCCCTTACGGAACCGCTACGACCGCCGTCTCGACGAAGGCCGAACTGCCCAGGGCATTGTTGGCGCGGACCCGATAGATATAGGTCCGGCCTGCATTCATGCCCGTGTTGCTGCGCGAGGTCGTCGTCGCCCCCACGGTGGCCCACAGACTGAAGGTGGGCGTTGCGGTGTTGTCGGTCCGGGCCCGCTCGATGGTGTAGCCGGTCGCGAACGGCACCAGGCTCCAGCTCACGGTAATCGTGCTGCTACCCGCCGCACCCGGAGTGGCCGCCACGTTGGCCGGCGTCGCGGGAGCCGCGTACGGTACCGTGATCGTCGCCGCAGCCGAGGCCGTGGTCACGCCACCGGTCACATTCACGGCCGTCACCTGGTAGGTGTAGGTCGTGCCGGCGACCAGGCCGGTCGTATCGGCGAAGCTCACATTGCCGGTACCGGCACGTGCGGCCACCACCATCGGCGCATCCCAGGTGGCACCGCCGTCGGCCGAACGCTGAACCTCATAGCGGGTCTCGTTGCTGGCGTTGTCGCGCCAGGTCAGATTCACCGCCGTGGTCGTGATGGCGGCCACGAGGTTGGTCGGCGCCGGCAGCGGCTGCACCGCGGCGCTGGCCAAGTTTGACTGGACCGAGTCGTAGTTGGTGCCGTTGTAGTTCCAGCGCGCCACGACGTAGTACTGGTAGGTCGCACCCGGGACCAGGGTCAGGGCGTTGTCGTTGAAGGTCCGCGCGCCGCCGGTGCCGGCCAGGGCCGTGGCCGTGCCGGCCTGCGCCCAGGTGGCGCCGCCGTCGGCCGAGCGGAAGACCACGAAGCTCGTCTCGGCAGTCGAGTTGTCGGTCCAGCTCAACTGCACCTGGCTGGCCGTGACGACTGCCGCCAGACCGGTCGGCGCACCGATCATCATGTCGATCGAGAGCGGTCCGACGTAGGCCGATTCCGTCGTCACCTGGCCGGCCACGTTGATGGCCTTGACGCGATAGGTGAAGATCGATCCCGGAGCGACTGCCGTGTCGTTGAAGGTGCGCGCAGTGCCGGTCCCGGCCGCCGAAACGACCTGGCCGATCTGGGCGAAGTTGACGCCGTCCACCGAGCGCTCGACGACGAAGGCCGTCTCGTTGGTCGAGGCATCGACCCACCGCAGTTGCACGCGCGGCGGGTTGTTGCCGAGCTGCAAGGTGGCGGTGAAGCTGGTCGGCGCGACGACCGCGAAGCTGGCCGGGACCGAGGCGGCCGTGGTAGCCGAAGCTCCCGCGTTCGGGCCGTTCACGTAGTAGACGCGGTAGGTGTAGTCGGTGCTCGGCGAGATCGTGGCATCGATGAAGCCCACCATACCCGGCACGGTGTAGGCCGCACCGGCTGCGTTGTCGTAGGCGTAGACCTGGGTGAAGACCGAAGTCGGCGATGTGCAGTTGAAGTTCGCCACCGACTGCACGCAACGCTCGACGCGCACGCCGGTCGCAAACTCGGTCGCCTGTGCGGCCGCCCAGTTCAGCGCCACCTGGGTGGTGCCATTGACGGTGGCCGCGAGACCCGCCAGGGCCGGTGCAGCACCGTAGGCTGTCGTGACGCTGAGCGGCGCCGACGTCGTACCGGCGTTGCCGCCGTTGAGCGCCGTCACCCGGTACAGATAGGTGGTGGCCTGGGTCACGGCGTTGTCGACATACTGCATGACGTTGCCGGTGACGTTGAAGCTGACCGGGTTGAGGCCCGCGGCGTCGGTGCGATCGACGCGGAAGGCCGTCGCGGTAGCGCTCTGGCCGGCGGCCGGGCTCAGCGTCCAGTTGAGCGTGACCTGGTTCCACGGCGAAGCGGACGTGACGGTGCCGATGTTCGGAGCCGGCGAATAGAGCGTGGTCACCGGGACCGGTGCCGAGGTCGATGCGCCGCCTGCGGTAATCGAGGCGACACGGTACAGATAGGCGGTGTTCTGCGTCAGTCCGCCTTCCGTCAGTGTCATCACGTTGGCTGCAACGCTGATGTTCAGCACACCGCCGCCGTTCTGCGGCACCGTGCCGTTCGGCATCACGTCCGTCCAGGTGACGCCGCTGTCGGCGCTGCGCTGAACGAGGAAGCCCGCCTCGTTGGCCGAATTGTCCTGCCAGGTCAGCGTGACTTGCATATCCGAGTCCGGCGTGGCGACGAGCATGCTCGGCGCGGTGGCCGGGGCAACCAGCGTGGTCACGACATTGGAGCTGGTCGGCGCCGAGTCACCGGCAGCGTTGTGGGCGATGACCTGGTAGACATAGGTCGTTTCGGCAGACACCGTGGTATCGGAGTAGCTGGTCGCATTGGCGGCGGTGGTCGCCAGGGTCACCAGGGCACCGGTGCACACGCCCGCAGCATCGGCGATGCAGCGCTTGACGATGAAGCTGACGTCGGCCGGCCCGGCGTAGGTCCAGGCGAGATTGACGATGGTCGGCGAAATCGCGGTAGCGGTGACGGTCTGCGGCGGAGTTCCGGCACCGGCGCTGGTCGCAGTCATCGAGGTGGCGGCCGAAACGGCCTCACCCTTGGCATTGACGGCGACGACACGGTACCAGTAGAAGCGGCCCGGCAGAATGGTCTGGTCGGTAAAGCTGGTGGCGTTGGCGACCGTGGTTCCGATCGACACATAGCCAACGCCAGGATCGACGGGCGCGACGCCGGCAGGCGGTGCGATGCCTTCGACCCGCTCGATGCGGAACGCGTATTCGCTGGTCTTGCGGGCAGCGGTCGCGACAGGATCGGCTTCCTTGAGGATGGCCGCCAGGTCGGCAGTAGTGCTGGCCGGCGTGGGGTCGGACCAGGTCAGCAGGCCTTCCGGCGTCGCGACCAGGCCGGTCGGGACCGTCGGCGCGGACGCGCCGTACTGGAACACCATCGGCCGCATGAAGTCGTTCTCTTCGTGGCCGAGGATATGGCAGTGCCAGACATACTCCCACTCGTAGAACTCCTGCGTGTTCTTGACGGTGCCGCGCGGCACCGTGAGGCCGAAGTTCGGGTTGGGCGTGCCATCCGGACGGGTCTGGGCGTAATCGATCTGCGTGAAACCGGCAGTGCCGTCGGGCGCCTGGGCCGGATCGCGGTAGCGGGTGCTCTCCGGAACGCCGAACGGGATGCGCGGCGTCTTCGGGCTGATCGCCACCACGATGTCCTCGAGCGGATTCATCTTGATGGTTTCCTTCCAGCCCACCTCCTGCGGCGTCGGCGGCTTGATGGTGCCGTCCCAGCCGATGCGGTTGACCAACTGGACGTTCATCAGGTGGAAGTGCACCGGGTGGGTATCGACGCCGTTGTGCGTGATCTTCCAGATTTGCGTCTCGCCGTCCTTGATGATTTCGGTGGTGGGATCGACGTAGCCGAGCGGCACCGTGGTTTGCGTCAGGGCGCTGGTCATCGGCAGTTCGATGCCCAGGGTGGCGTTCATGCGCCCATAGTTCGGCTCGAACAACTCCTGGATGGCCTTGTTCTGCACCGGCTTGACCTGCGTCGCAGTGGTGCGGACCGAACCGGTCGCGCCGAGGCCGCCGGCCAACGGGCCCGTGGTCGGCGAGATGAACACCACGGCGGGCGCCGAGGTGTAGTTGTAGGTCATCTGCTCGGGGGTCAGGTTGACCGACACGACCTGGCCCTTGGCGTTGATCGTTGAGGTCGTCTGGAAGGTCGGGCCACCGGCGCCGCTGACCTCGACGATCGGCGCCTGCAGGAAGCCGACGCCGCCGTCGGTGACGACGATCTCGGTGATCGTCTGGTTGACCCCGGTCGGGGTCCAGATGAAGTCGGGCTGCTGGCCGCTACCGGTACGGATCTTGGCGTAGATGTCGATGTAACTGGTGCCGAAGGCCGGGTTGTAGACGGTCTGGCCGACCACCGGATGCTCCTGCCCGGCCGAGGGTTCGCCCGGGGCGGCGGCGTACTCGCCCTGACCACCGTAGGCACGCGGCAGTTCATAGGCCAGCGTTCCGGGGGTGGCGGCGTCGCCGACGACATAGGGCGCGGCCGGGGCGGCGGCGGCCACCTTGATCTGCATGATGGTACGGGTGTTGGGGCCGTAGCCGGCCTTGGTCGACTCGGCGCCACCGTTTGCGGTCTGGTCCGCATTGCCCGTGTGGTAGTCGATGCGCGGGTCGAAGGCCGGTACCGGCGCGGGCGCGTCGTTGTAGAGGATCAGCGTCTTGCCGGCATATTGCGAGAAGTCGATGATGGCATCGGCCCGCTCGGCGCTGCCGAGATAGAGGCCATGCGTCAGGATGTTCAACACCGTGATGCTGCGGCGGTTCAGCTCATAAACGATCGGCGTGGACGGAATGACCGCCGGCGCGGGCAGGAAGCCGCCTTCGGAGCCGATCATGATGATGTCCGGGCCCACTGTAGCGGGATCGGGAGCACCCTCGGAACGACCGTCGACGGGCCAGTAGTCGGGCCAGCAGGACGGCGGCGCCTGGTTGGCGCCGCAGGCCGGCAACGGCGAACCGGCGGTCGGCGCGAAAGCCGGGACCATCTTCACTTCGGTGCCGGTGCGGCCGTCATCCGTCACCACACCGGTATCCGCGACGTAGAGGCCAAGGTTCAGAAAGCGGTCGTTGGCAGCGTTCAGGATGCGGAAGCGATAGGCCTTCGGTTGCACCGACAGGGTCGGGTAGGCCGTACCGTTGACCACCGGCGTATCCATGAAGGCTTCGGGCGTCGTGCTGGCATCGCCGAAAACGCCGGTCGGCAGGCCTTCGGGTGCCGGGAAGATCGGCCAGAACCAGGGGCCGTAGTCCCAGCGGCCAACCGGGTTGGTGCCGTCGAAGGAGTTCGGATCCTGGTTGGTCTCATAGACGTGCGGGAACCACAGGTCGCCGTAGTCGCCCCAGCGGGCGGTATCCCAGCGGGCATCCTGCTGCACGATGTCCTTCGGCACGAAGGTCTTGTCCTGGATGACCAGCGGAATCATGTCGGAAATCGGCGGAATCACGCCCTTGGCGATCAGCTTGGCTTCCGTGTTGTCGAGCAGGACGTAGCCGGCCGCCTCGCCGCCGTAGACGTTCACGCGGGTCAGGCCCGAAGCGTGATCGTGATAGAACATCAGGCGGGCGCTCTGGTTGTTCGGGTAGTAGAAGGTCTGTGCGCCTTCGCCCGGATCCGGCATGTCCGGCACATTGCGGGTGCTGGCACCTATCCACCAGGTCGCCGGATCGGCGGCAAGCTTGCGCTCGCCGTAGGGCGTGATCCATTGATAGGGCGTGCCGTCGCTGATCCACGGTGCGTCGCCGCCATGCAGGTGGATGGTGGCGCGGTTCTGCGGATACATGTCGCCGACGGGGTCGCGGGCAGCACCCAGCAGGGTGGTATCCACCGGCAGGAACAGGTCGCCGTTGCGCCGGCCCGTCAGCGGATCGAAGCCGCCCTTCGGCAAGTAGTTGGAAAACTTGAAGCGCACCGCGCGGCCCTTGGACGCCAGGACCACCGGGCCGAGATAGTGCGGCTTGTCGACTGCATACACCTGGTTCCCGGCGGCATCCAGAATCGGCGAACCATCGGGGTAGGCAAGCGGGAAGTGCTTGCTGACCGCGGCATTGGCCGGAGTTTCGATCTGGACATAGCCGCGCAGCGTGGTCGGCTTGGGCAGGTCGCTGTGCATCTTCTCGCCATATTCGACGACGGCGAGTTCGTAGTAGTCGGAATCGACGAAGCTGGTGGTATCGGCAACCGCCAGCGGCAGGTACTGGCCGAGGTTGTTGGCACCGGCCGCAGTCAGGCCAGGCAGGCCATCCACGAACTTGCGCAGCGCGGTGCCGGAGTCGACCTGGGCGGTAGCGCCAGGAGTCGGATCGTAGTTGGTGCGCAGCCCGGTCGGGCTGTTCGCGTAGAAGGTCGGCACCTTGATCGGCCGGCCGTTGAAGTCGAGGTTGTCACCCCAGCCGGCACCCGCATGGGCAAGCTGGACAACCCCCTGCGCGGCGATGGCCGCGGCTACTGCCATGGAAATCTTGTTGAAGCGGAAAACTCGCTTGTGTTGCCTCATCGCATTGCCCCCCTGGAAGACGATTCAGTTCTTCGATTCGGTGCTTCGATAACTCCGGGCATCGGCGCTTGTCATTTCAACTGGGTTCGCCGACACCTTTCCCCTGCGTCCATTCTGGTGTCCGCGGCAAATTGCCGCACTCCGACAAAACCCTGTTTTGTTCGCGCTGCGATCCCTACTGGTCGGTAGGGTTGTCCCTATGAAGGATGACTACGCGCCATTCCGGATGCGCCGGGGACTGCCGCGGGATCGGCGCCTTCAAGGCATGGCTGAACTCAGAGCGAGTTCTTCGAGAAAGCCCGGTAGTAGTCGAGCACGCGCGGCACGTACGCGCTGGTTTCGCGATAGGGCGGAATCCGCCGGCCATGGCGCAGTACCGCCTGCTCGCCTGCGTTGTAGGCCGCCAAGGCAAGCTGCACGTCCTGATCGAACAACGCCAGCAGGTCCGCGAGGTAACGCGCGCCGCCAAGGATGTTGTGGCGCGGCTCGTAGGCATTGGCAACGCCGTAGCGCCGAGCGGTCGCGGGCATGAGCTGCATCAGCCCCTGCGCACCCTTCGGCGACCGCGCCGCCGGGTTGTATGCCGACTCGGTAGCGATCACGGCGTGCAGCAGGCCCGGATCGAGCCGGGTCTCCCGCGCCGCCGCCTCGACCAGCGGACCGTACGCGGCCGCCCTGCCGATCACGGTTGCCGATATTCGCGTACTGCGCGGCGCATCGGGAATTGCGGCGGCGGAATCGGCACGCACTTTGGCCACCGGCTCCGGCGGCGCCTCGAGCAGCAACGCAAAGCCGTCGCCCGATGGAACATTGCTCAACACCACGCTCTGCTGCGCATCGGGCCCGACGAAGATGTCGCTGGCGCCGGCCGTGCCAATGAGCACGAACGGCAGGCAGGCTACCGGCAGGAGTTTTCCGATCGAACGCATCGCGGCGATTGTGCGCGCAGGACCTTCGGCAATCACTGGGCCAATCCCCGACAAGGCGGTCGCGGGAAACCACCAGCCCCCGTAGTAGTTACCCTACCGGCCCACACAAAACCGGTAATGCGATTGCTGAAAAAACCCGCCGACACTTGACGGCAGCCGACCGCCGACGCCTAATGCACACTTCGATCCAGATCATCGATGCGCGCTTGGAGACAATGAAACCGCAGCCGGATTGGACACTCGATCCAAACCATGACTTGCCTCAACCGACCGCATCGAGCGGCGTCGGCGGATATGGCGTGGACGCGCGGGCCAACGCGGATTCACGCCGCGGGCAGCGCGACCGACGCCGGACGGACGTCGCCGCGGAAGCTGCAGAATCGCCCAAGCAGGAAATCCGGCGCTTCTCCAGCGTCAGCCTGGTCGCCATTCTCATTACCGCGATGTTGCTGGTGATGGCGTATCGCTATTTCACGCTCGACGGCCTGATCGGCCAGACGGGCGTCGCGACCATCCAGATCGCCGATGCGGCTGCAGCAACCTACCACGAACAACTTGCGAATTTCCTCGCCGAGAGGAAGGCCCGACCGGAGCTGGAACTGACCGATGAGATGCGCGCGTCGCTGGTCGAGGTCGTGCTCGATTCCCAGATCAAGCGCGTCCGCCTGTTGGACAGCCGGGGACAAATCGTCTTTTCGACATCGCCGGACGATGCGGTGCAAAGCGCCGTCAGCAGCAAGGCCATCCAGTCGGCCCTGGCGGGCAAGGCGGACAGCGTCGCGACCTATCGCGACATGTTCAACACCTTCTTCGGATTGATCCGCGCGCAGCCGCAAGACAATCACGTCATGACCGCCCTGCCCTTGCAGGTGAATCACCAGGGGCCGGTAGTCGGCGTTTTCGAAATCGAGACCGAGATCCATTCCCTGGTTGCCCAGAACGAACGTGCGCAGTTGCTGATCGCGGCAACCGCGGCGCTGCTAATGATCGTTCTCTACCTGTCCCTGATGGCGTCGATTCGCCGCATCCAGCGCTTGGTCGACATCCAGCATCACGCTCTCCAGGAGCGCTCCGACCTGCTGGCCGCCCTGGCAGCCGAAATGCTGAACGTCGAGGAAGCGGAAAAACAGCGGATCGCGCAGGGGCTGCACGAGCGGGTGGCGCAGACGCTGGCGGCCATCAAGTTCGGCATCGAACGCACGTCGGTCAATGTGCGCAGTACCGACGAACAGGCGGCAAAGATGCTTCAGTCGCTGCTCGACCCGATGCGCAGCGCCATCCAGGAATTGCGCGACACCGCTACCGACCTGCGGCCGTCCAGCCTCGACGACCTCGGCCTGCTGCCGACCATGCACTGGCTGTGCAACCGCTTTGCCGAAGCGCGCCCGGACGTCGCGGTCGAGCAGCATTTCATGATCGCCGAGAAGGACATTCCCCAGGAACTCATGCCGGTCATTTTCCGGATCGCCGAAGATGCCTGCAACAGCCTCAAGGCCGCCCCCAGCGTCAAGCGCATTGCCCTTTCGCTCATGGTGGATGGAACGAGCATCGTCCTCGACGTGCAGGACAACGCAATGCGATGCGACGAAGGCCAGTTGCCCAGCGACCACCCCTATGCCCGGATGCGCGACAGGGCAGTCCTTTCCGGCGGAACGTTTACCGCACACGCCAATTCCTGGGGCGGCGGACTGTCGGCCCGCGTTGCCTGGAACGTGCCCGGACTCGAGAAGCGCGGCACGGCGGACTGACCGGCACGCCGCGCAGGTGGGCCGCCACTTCGGGCGGCCCATACCCCGTGGTGATCAGGCCAGGGCTTGCTTGATCTGATCCAGCGTCGAAGGATCGTCGATGGTGGTGAGATCGCCGGGATCGCGGCCCTCCGCCAACGCCTGGATCGAACGGCGCAGCATCTTCCCGGAGCGGGTCTTCGGCAGCCCGGTGACGAAATGCACGTGCTTGGGCCGGGCGATCGCGCCCAGGATGCCGTCCACCGTCTTCTTCACTTCCGCTTCCAGCGCCGCACGAAGTTCCGGGGTGGCGACCCGCGCGGCATCCTTGACCACGGCGAAGGCAACCGGCTCCTGGCCCTTCAACTGGTCGCTGACACCCACCACCGCGACTTCGGCGATGGCGTTGTGCGCCTGCACGGCTTCCTCGATCTCGCGCGTGCCGAGACGGTGGCCGGCGACGTTGATGACGTCGTCGGTGCGGCCAAGGATGAAGTGGTAGCCCTCCTCGTCCTGGATGCCCCAATCGAACGAGCTATAGACCAGCGGATCCTTGAACAGGCTGAAGTAGGTGCTGACGAAGCGGTCGTCCTGCCCCCACACCGTGGACAGGCAACCCGGCGGCAACGGCGGCAGCACGCCGACGATGCCCTTTTCGTTGGGCGCGCACTCGGTGCCGTCCTCGCGGAAGATCTTCAGGTTGTAGCCGAACACCGGGAAGCTCGGCGTGCCGAACTTGATCCTGGTCTTCTCGATGCCGGGCACGGAAGACAGCATCGGCCAACCGGTCTCGGTCTGCCAGTAATTGTCGATCACCGGCAGTCCGAGTTCGCCCATGATCCATTCGTGGGTCGGCTGATCGAGCGGCTCGCCGGCCAGGAACAGGTGCTTGAGCGACGACAGGTCGTACTTGTGCAGGAAGGCCGGATCCTGTTTCTTCAGCACGCGGATCGCGGTCGGCGCCGAGAACATGACATTCACCTTGTACTTCTCGACGATGTGCCACCAGATGCCTGCGTCGGGCCGGATCGGCGTGCCTTCGTACATCACGGTCGCCATGCCGGCGATCAACGGACCATAGATGATGTAGCTGTGACCGACCACCCAGCCGATGTCGGAGGTGGCGAAGTAGGTCTCGCCTTCGAAGCCGGTGTAGATGTGCTTCATCGAAGCCGCCAGCGCCACCGCATAGCCGCCGGTATCGCGCTGGACGCCCTTCGGCTTGCCGGTGGTACCGGACGTATAGAGGATGTAGGACGGCTCGGAGGATTCCATCCAGACGCACGGCACCTTGGCGTCCATGTGCTGCGCGCGCAGTTCGGCATAGTCGACGTCGCGACCCGCCACTTTGGGCCAACCCTTCTCCAGGCCACGATCGACCATCAGTACCTTCTCGGGCGGGAACTGGGCCAGCTTGCAGGCTTCGTCGAGCAGGTGCTTATAGGGTACCGATTTGCCGCCGCGCATGCCGGCGTCCGACGAAACGATCAGCTTGGGCTTGGCGTCGTCGATGCGGGTGGAGAGCGAGCCGGAGGCGAAACCGCCGAACACCACCGAATGGATCGCACCGATGCGGGCGCAGGCGAGTATCGCAAAGGTCGCCTCGGCAATCATGGGCATGTAGATCAGGATCCGGTCGCCTTTCTTGATACCCAGGCTCTGGTAGATCGCCGCCATGCGCTCGACTTCGCGCTGGAGTTCGGCGAACGAGTAGATCTTCTCCTGGCCGGTCTCGGTCGAGACATAGATCAGCGCGCGTGCGTCCGGGCGCTTGGCGGCGTGGCGATCGACCGCGTTGTAGCAGAGGTTGGTCTCGCCGCCGACGAACCAAGTCACGAAAGGCGGCTTCGAATAGTCGAATATCTTCTGCGGCGGCTTGTGCCAGTCGATCAAGCGCGCCTGCTCGCCCCAGAAGGCATCAGGCTGCTCGATCGAACGGCGATGGAATTCCTTGTACGTCGACATCACTCAACCCCCTCTGGTTTTATGTGGTTCAACTCTGGTCTCTATCGTCTGGCGCAAGTTTGCGTTCGATCTCGTAAACTGCCGGCTGCGCATCGAGTTCGATGCCGATCAGGCGCAGCAAGGGCAGGATGCGCGTCGCGAACTCGCGTGCCCCCGGCCTGACCATCGCTTCACGGCCTGCCGAGATGAAGCCGAGCGCCTCCTCGATGCTCATGACGTTTCCCGACTCGGTGCGGGCCACCGACCCGGCCACGCAGTTGCCGCCGGCCGCCTTCCCCATCGTCATGCGCCGCTCCGCGATCGACAGCATCCGTTCGGCGTCGAGTTCGCCGTCCTCCGGGCTGCTGGCCAGGCCAATGGTGACGGTCAGATGCAGCGCGTGGCCGCGATAGTGGATACTGGCCACCGCGACCGCCGTGCGCATGCGCTCGGCAAACTGGTGCGTCTGCGCCGGATCGATGCCGGGCGTGATGACCGCGAACTGGCTGGTGCCCCAGCGCGCCAGGCTGTCTTCCTTGCGCACTGCACCGGCGAGAACTTGGGCGAAACGGGCCAGCAGCGCGTCGCCGAGTTGTTCGCCCTCGGCGGCAACCAACTCGTCGAAGCGGTCCAGGCCGATGACCAGGATGCCGACGTGGCCGCCATGGCGGTGGAAATAGGAGAGCGACTGTTCGGCCTGGCGCAGCAGAAAAAGCCGTTGCGGCAGTCCGGTGACGACGTCGATCGCGGCACCTGACTTCGCCTCTTCCAGCGCGTCCTGGGAACGGCCCAGTTGCACCAGCGTATCGAGTCGCGCCAGCAGTTCCGCGGTGCCGGTGCCCTTGGTGATGAAATCGGTCGCACCAAGGTCCTTGGCGCGCTTGCGTGCCGGCTCGCCCTCGTCGCCGGAAATCATGATCACGGGCAGGTCGCGAATGCGGGCAACCTTGGAAGCCCGGATGCGCTCGATCAGGCCGTAGCCGTCGAGGCGCGGCATCGAGTGGTCGGTGATCACCAACTGGATCGAAGGATCGACCAGCAGCGCCTCCCAGCCATCCTCGCCGTCGCTCTCCTCGCGCACGTCGAAGCGATCCCGGATGCGTTTGATGATCGTCGCCCGCACGATGCGGGAATCATCGACGATCATGATGCGGGGCAGCAGGTCGTCGCTCACGGTCGCCTCACTCGCCGCCGACGGTCACGACGATGCGGCCCTTGACGCGGGCCTGGATGAAGTCGTCGAAGACTTTCGGCAGGTCGGCAAAGGAAATGGTGTGAGTCATCGCCGCCAGGTGGCGCGGCCTCAGGTCGGCAGTCAGCCGCCGCCATACGCCGCTGCGGTAGGGTTCGCCGATGTAGCCCGAATCGATGCCGAGCAGGCAGGCACCGCGCAGGATGAACGGCGCCACCGTGGTATTGAGGCTCATGCTCGCCGCCAGGCCGATGCTGGCGATGGTGCCACCCTGCTTCATGGTGCTGGCGATCCAGGCCAGGACGTCGCCGCCGAGATTGTCGACCGCGCCGGCCCAGGTTTCCTTGCCCAGCGGCTTGATCTTGGCCAGGTCGAGCGACTGGCGCAGCAGCACTTCCTGGGCGCCCAGGCCGAGCAGGTAGTCCTTCTCCGTCTCCTTGCCGGTCAGCGCGACGACCTGATAGCCGAGACCGCTCAGCATGTCGATGGCCAGGCTGCCGACGCCGCCCGTCGCGCCCGTGACGATCACAGGTCCATTCGCAGGCTTGAGGCCATTCTCTTCCATGCGGACGATGCCGAGACCCGCAGTGAATCCCGCAGTGCCGAGGGCCATCGCGTCCTTGAGGGTCAATCCGGCCGGCAGCTTGAGCACCCAGTTGGCGGGAATGCGGGCAAACTCGGCATAGCCGCCGTGATGCGCAACACCGATGTCGTAGCTGGTGGCCAGCACCTTGTCGCCCGGTGCAAAGCGCACATCGGCGCTCGCAATGACCGTGCCGGAGAGGTCGATGCCGCCTATGCAGGGATAGCGGCGAATGATCCTGCCCACCCCCGTTGCCGCCAGGGCGTCCTTGTAATTGACGCTCGAATAGGCGACGCGAATCGTCACTTCGCCGGGACCGAGTTCCGCTTCCGTCATTTCGGTGAAACCACCGACGACCTTGCCCTCGTCCTGGCGGATGAGAAAAGCCTTGAACGGCGCTGCAGATGGCATGCGGCTCCCCTGATACGGCGATAACGGGCGATTATATGTTTGTTTTCCTCCGGGTTTACAGCATCGTAGAGCTCTGGCCATAGACCGCGGCCATGATCGGCTGCCGCCCCGCAAAAAACCAATCTCCGACAATCGCACTCGGGCTTTTGGTCGCCCACCCCCAGCCATGCTCCGAAGTTGCGCGCCCACCGGCTGTCGACTTGTATTTGCGAATGGTTCGCATATACTATCTCCACCCAACTTTACGGAGCCAAACCATGAAATCCATCGCCGCTGCCTTGCTCGGACTGATCGCTTTTTCGGCCAGCGCCGAAGAAAGGGTTCTCAACCTCTATTCGGCGCGCCATTACCAGACCGATGAGGCCCTCTATGCCAACTTCACCCGCCAGACCGGCATTGCCATCAACCGCATCGAGGCCAAGGAAGACGAACTCCTCGAACGCATCCGCAACGAGGGCGCGGCGAGTCCGGCCGACATCTTCATTACGGTCGATGCCGCGCGCCTGGCGAAGGCCGACGAACTCGGCCTGTTCGCCCCGGTAAAGTCCAGGCTGCTCGAGCAGCGCATCCCGGCGCACCTGCGCAGTGCCGACTGGTTTGCCTTCTCCACCCGTGCCCGGGTCATCATCTACAACAAGGATGCGGTCAAGGCGGCGGATGTCCAGAGCTACCAGGACCTTGCCAAGCCCGCACTCAAGGGCCAGGTCTGCACGCGCTCCGGTGCCCACCCGTACAACCTCTCGCTGATGGCCTCCATCATCGCCCACCAGGGTGAAGCGAAGGCCGAGGAATGGGCGCGTGGCGTGGTCGCCAACTTCGCCCGCCAGCCGAAGGGCGGCGACACTGACCAGATCAAGGCCGTCGCGGCCGGCGAATGCGGGGCCGCCATTTCCAACAGCTATTACCTGGTGCGCCTGCTCCGTTCCGAAAAGCCCGAGGACAAGAAGGCCATGGAGAAGGTCGGCATCGTCTGGCCCGACCAGAAAGGCCATGGCGCGCACATCAACGTTTCCGGCGGCGGCATGCTGAAGACTGCGCCGCACAAGGAAGCAGCAGTCAAGTTCCTCGAGTACCTGGCTTCCGACGAGGCGCAGACCTACTTTGCGAACGGCAACAACGAGTGGCCTGCAGTACCGACCGTGAAGGTCGCCAATCCCGCGCTGGAGTCACTCGGCCAATTCAAGGCCGACACCCTGCCGATTGCAACGCTAGCGAAGAACGCTGCCCTGGCGCAGAAGATCTACGACCGGGCAGGCTGGAAATAAGCGGCTGGCGCCGATCAACAGCCCGCCACCGCCCGGCCGCGGGCAATCTGGCGCGCCAGGAAGACGATCGGCAGCAGGCCGACGGCGACGATCGCCAGCGCGGCGATCGACGCCTCGGCCAGCCGTTCGTCCGCCGCCAGCGTATAGGTTTGCGTCGCCAGCGTATCGAAGTTGAACGGCCGCATCACCAGCGTTGCCGGCAACTCCTTCATCACATCCACGAATACCAGCAGCGCCGCAGTCAGCACGCTGCCGCGTATCAACGGCAGGTGGACGCGTCGCAGCGTCTCCGCCTCGCCGCAGCCGAGGCTGCGCGCGGCAGCATCCATCGCCGGCGTAACCTTGACGAGGCCGGCATCGATGGTTTGCAGGGCGATCGACAGGAAGCGCGCCAGATAGGCATAGACCAGTGCGGCAATGCCGCCGGTCAGGATCAGTCCCGGATGGCTGCCGGTCAGGTCCTGCCAGATCCCCGCCAGCCAGTGGTCCAGACGCGTGACCGGGATCAGCACGCCGACGGCAATCACCGACCCTGGCACGGCGTAACCCAGACCCACCAGGCGATTCGCCGTCCGAGCCAACCAGCCACCGCCGTTGCCACCGGCGACGCGGGCGCCGTACGCCAGCGACACCGCAAGCATGGCCGCGAGCAGCGCCGCCAGCGTGGCAACGGTGAAACTGTTGGTCGCCAGGCGGAAAAAGCGTGCGCCGAAGCCGGTGTCGCTCTCGCCCATCGCCATGCCCAGGAGCAGCACCGCAGGCAGCACGAAGCCGAGCAGGATGGGCATCAGGCAGGCAAACGCGGCGAGCGCCGCCGGCGTGCCGTGGAGGCGCTGTCGCGCTCCGGCGCGGCGCAGGCCGGCGTCCTGGTAACGTGCCCGGCCGCGGCTGGCCCGTTCGACCGCCAGCATGACCAGCACGAAGGCGAGCAGACCGGCAGCGAGTTGCGCGGCGGCGGCGCGGTCGCCGAGCGAAAACCAGGCGCGGTAAATGCCGGTGGTGAAGGTCGGCACCGCGAAGTAAGCGACGGTACCGTAGTCGGCCAGCGTTTCCATCAATGCCAGCGCCACGCCGGCCGCAATGGCCGGCCGCGCCAGCGGCAGCGAGATGCGCAGGAAGGCCTGCAGGGGTGTCAGTCCAAGCACGCGCGCCGCGTCGATCATGCCTGCCGCACGCTCCATGAAAGCCGTGCGCGCAATCAGATACACGTACGGATAGAGGACCAAACCGAACATGGCGATGGCGCCCCCCAGGCTGCGCACCTCGGGAAACCAGTAGTCGGCCTTGCGCCAGCCGAAGGTTTCGCGCAGCCCGGTCTGCACCGGCCCGACGAACTGGAGGAAATCCGTGTACGTATAGGCCAGCACGTAGGCGGGCATGGCCATCGGCAGCAATAGCGCCCACTCGAACAGCCGCCGGCCGGGAAACTCCAGCGCCGCCACCAGCCAGGCCGACACCGTGCCCATGCTCGCCACCAGCAGCCCGACGCCAAGGCAGAGCCAGAGCGAATTGCCGACGTATTCGGGCAGCACCGTGGCCGCCAGGTGACTCCAGGTTTCACCCGTGCCGCCGGCCAGCAGGTTGGCCCCCACCGACAGCACGGGCACCGCGGCCAGGAGCGCGACCAGGACGGAAAAGACGGCGAGCGGAGGGACGCGACTGAACATGGTTCGTGTAGTATATTTGAGAATCATTCCTGACAAGCATTTATTGCCGACACGTCATGCCGCTGCTCGAAGTCGATCGCGTCGCCCACGCCTATGGCCGGCACACCGTCGTGCACGAGCTTTCGTTTTCGCTGGCGAAGGGCGCCATCGGCTGCCTGCTGGGCGCTTCCGGCTGCGGCAAGACCACGGCCCTGCGCCTGATCGCCGGCTTCGAGCAGCCGACCGCCGGCGAACTGCGCATCGGCGGCGAGGTCGTTGCCAGCCCCGCCATGATGGTGCCGCCCGAGCGACGCAACATCGGCATGGTGTTCCAGGACTACGCACTGTTCCCGCACCTTTCGGTAGAGCAAAACGTCGGCTTCGGGCTGCAAAAGTCAGCCGCGGTGCCGCGCCAGGCCCGGATTGCGGAATTGCTGGCCCTGGTGGGCCTGGCCGGCCAGGGGGGCAAGTACCCCCATGAACTCTCGGGGGGACAACAGCAGCGCGTTGCGCTGGCCCGCGCCCTGGCGCCGGCGCCACGCCTGCTGCTGCTCGACGAGCCGTTCTCGAACCTGGATGTGGAGCTGCGCGAGCGCCTGGCGCTGGAGGTGCGCGACATCATCAAGGCCACCGGCACCACGGCGATCCTGGTCACCCACGACCAGCACGAAGCCTTCGCCGTCGCCGACGAGGTAGGCATCATGCTGGACGGTCGCATCGAGCAGTGGGCCTCACCCTACGATCTCTACCATCGTCCGGCGACCCGCTTCGTCGCCGATTTCGTCGGCCAGGGCGCCTTCCTGACCGGCACGGTGCTCGACCGCGAGACCGTCGAAGTCGAACTGGGCCGGTTGAAGAGTGCGGTGCCGCTCGACTGCGGCGACAATTGCGCGACCTGCGGCCGCGATTGCCGGCTGCAGGTGCTGCTGCGTCCGGACGACCTGATCCACGACGACGCCGCGACGCTGCAGGCTGAAGTCGTCGCCAAGGCTTTCCGCGGCGCCGAATTTCTCTACACCTTGCGCCTGCCTTCCGGCGCACGCGTGCTGTCGCTGGTGCCCTCGCACCACAATCATGCGATCGGCGAGCGGATTGGCATCCGCCTGGACGTCGACCATGTGGTAGCGTTCAGGGAATGATTCCCTGGCTGCCGCCCGAACCCGTCTTTCCGCCCGTCGAACGAGCCCTCACCGAACCCAACGGCCTGCTGGCCGCGGGCGGTGATTTGTCGCCGGCGCGCATCCTGGCCGCCTACCGGCTCGGCATCTTTCCCTGGTTCTCGGCGGGCGAACCCATCCTCTGGTGGAGTCCGGACCCGCGCATGGTGTTGTTCCCGGCCGAGCTCAGGATATCCCGTTCGCTGGCCAAGGTATTGCGCAACAAGCCCTACCAGGTAACGCTCGACACCGTCTTCACCGAGGTCGTCGGCGCCTGCGCCGGCACGCCGCGGGAAGGCCAGGCCGGCACCTGGATCACCGCCGAGATGCAGGCCGCCTATGGCAAGCTGCACGAACTCGGCTACGCTCATAGCGTCGAAGTGTGGATGGACGGCAAACTGGCGGGAGGACTCTACGGCATGGCGCTCGGCACGGCGTTCTACGGCGAATCGATGTTTTCCCGGCGCACCGACGCCTCGAAAATTGCGTTGGCGCACCTCAGCATGCATCTGCAACGCCACGGTTTTGGCATAATCGATTGCCAGATGGAAACCACTCACCTCGCCTCCCTCGGCGCCCGCCCGATACCCCGCAGCGAATTCGTCGCGCTGCTGGGGCGTCTTGCCGCGGCTGACTTTCGCGGCGAGTGGGCCGCCGACGCGGTACTAGACGCGTTCCGGGTGAACTGATGGCCCACCTGCGCGACCTGCCGCCCTTCCCGCTGCTGCAGTTCTACGCCACGGCGCCCTATGGCTGCTCCTACCTGCCGGGCCGGGTGGCCCGTTCCCAGGTGGCCACGCCGACGCACCTGATCGATGCCGCCACCTACGGCGAACTGGTGCGGGCCGGCTTCCGCCGCAGCGGCGTGTTCACCTACCGCCCTTACTGCGATGCCTGTCGCGAGTGCCTGCCGGCGCGCATCGTCGTCGACCGGTTCCAGCCGAATCGCAGCCACCGCCGCGCCGAGGCGCACCATGCCGGCCTGGTGGTGCTCGAGAAGCCGCTCAGCTTCCGCGAGGAGCACTACGCGCTCTACCAGCGCTACCAGATGGCTCGCCACCAGGGCGGCGGCATGGACGACGACAGCCGCGACCAGTATGCCCACTTCCTGCTGCAAAGCCACGTCGACAGCCGCCTGATCGAGTTCCGGGAAGACGGCGTGCTGCGCATGGTCAGCATCATCGACGTGCTCGACGACGGCCTCTCCTCCGTCTACACTTTTTTCGAGCCGGACGTGGCAGGCAGCAGCTATGGCACCTTCGCCATCCTCTGGCAACTGGCCCTGTGCCGGCATCGCAAGCTGCCCTATCTGTATCTGGGCTACTGGATCAAGGACAGCCGCAAGATGGCCTACAAGATCAAGTTCCAGCCCCTGGAAGTGTTCCGTGGCGGCCAATGGCAACTCGCCCGCCCGCAAGGCATGGAGGACGCGCGATCATGACCGATCCTGCCTATACCAAGTTCGGCTTCCGCATCCGCACGCGCGACGGCAGCCTGGTCGAGAACCTGGCCATCTTCGGCCGCGACGAAGCGGAGGCCATCCGCAAGCTGCGCCAGATGTACCACGGCTGCGAAATCCTCGAATCCGGCGCTGTCCAGGGCGAACTGAAGACGGCGTCGATGAGCTTCGAGGACGTCGCGAAGATCATTACCGGCTAGATCGACCCGCCGGCCACCAGTTCGTCGAGCAGGGCCTGGTAGTCCTGGGCGCCCTGGCTCTTCGGCGCGTGGCTGAAGATGTCGCGCCCCTGCGCCGGCGCCTCGGCCAGGGAGACGTTCTCGATGATGGCCGTGGCGCACAACTCGGCACCGAAGGCCTCCGACATCTGCCTCTGCACCTCGTAGCTCATCTTGCGCCGCCGGTCGAAGCGCGTCAGCAGGTAGTGCCGTTCGACGCGCCGCTTCAGCACCGGCTCCAGCGCCTTGAGGGTCCGGTCGATCTGCATCGCGCCGCGCATCGACATGAAGTCCGACGAGACCGGCACCAGCACCCGATCGCAGGCGAACACGGCATTGAGCGACAGCACGCCGAGAAAGGGACAGCAGTCGATGATCACCGTCCGGCCGGCCTCGGTCGCCTCCAGCCCCTGGCGCAGGCGGTTCAGCGCGTTCGGCCCCTTGCCGAACATCGAATCGACCTTGATCAACTCGCCGTGCGCCGGTATCAGTTTGCCGATGCCCCGCCACGACTGTTCCAGCTCGATGAGCGGCTTGTTCGCGGCATAGAAGGCGAAGGCGCTCGATTTTGCGTCGACGCCGGCCGCCGTATGGATGCTGGTGAGATGGGCCTGCGGGTCCAGATCGACCAGCAGGATCGGCCTTTCGCGGCGGGCCAGGGCGGCGGCGAGGTTCAGCGCCGTGGTGGTCTTGCCCACCCCGCCCTTCTGGTTGAATACGGCAATGCGCATGGCCGGCATAGTACCCTTGGCCGGCCTTCCATGCAGAACGGCGTACTACGACGACGGGCTATTGCGCCTGGACCAGCGCCCCATCGCGCAGCGTCAGCACCCGACCGGCGCGGGCGGCGAGGCCGGGGTCGTGGGTGACGATGATCAGGCTGGCGCCGACGTTGAGGTTCAGCATCAGGTCGAACACGTCGCCGGCCGTCTGGCGGTCGAGGTTGCCGGTCGGTTCGTCGGCGAGGATGCAGGCGGGCCGGGTGACCAGGGCACGGGCGATGGCGGTGCGCTGGCGTTCGCCGCCCGACAGTTCGCCCGGCCGGTGGCGCAGGCGATGGCCGAGACCGACCTTCACCAGCATTTCGGCCGCCTGCGCCTCGGCGGCGGCGCGCTCCATGCGCCGGATGCGCAAGGGCATGGCGACGTTCTCGACGGCGGTGAATTCGGGCAGCAGGTGATGGAACTGATAGACGAAGCCCAGGCTTTCGTTGCGCAGCCGGCCGCGTTCCGCCTCGCCCACCTTGGCGAGATCGCGGCCCTTGAGGGTGACGCTGCCGGCGCTCGGCACGTCGAGCCCGCCGAGCAGATGCAGCAGCGTGCTCTTGCCCGAACCGCTGGCGCCGACGACGGCGATGCGCTCGCCCGCCCCGATCGCCAAATCGATACCGAGCAGCACCGGCACGTTGAGATCGCCCTGGGCGAAGGTCTTCTTCAGCCCGGCGCAGGAGAGGACGGCATCACTCATAGCGCAGCGCCTCGGCAGGATTGACGCGCGACGCGCGATAGCTCGGATAGAGCGTCGCCACCAGCGTCAGCAGGAAGGAGACGGCCATGATGATGCCGACGTCGCCCCATTGCAGGTCGGAGGGCAGGTCGGTGATGTAATAGACGCTCTTGTCCAGGAACTGCATGCCGAAGACGCGCTCGATGAAGGGCACCACGGTTTCGATGTTGAGCGCCAGCGCGACGCCGCCGATCACGCCGACGCCGAGGCCGATCAGGCCGATCAACGCACCCTGGACGATGAACACCTGCATGATGCTGGCCGGACTCGCACCCAGCGTGCGCAGGATGGCGATGTCGGCCTGCTTGTCGGTCACGGCCATCACCAGCGTCGACACAATGTTGAAAGCAGCGACGGCGACGATCAGCAGCAGGATCAGGAACATCATGTTCTTCTCGATCTGCACGGCGCGGAAGAAGTTGGCATGGCTGCGCGTCCAGTCGCTGACGAAGGCGTCGGCGTCGATGTAACGCAGCAGTTCGCGGGCGATGCGCGGCGCGGCGAACAGGTCGTCCACCTTCAGGCGCACGCCGGTGACGCGGTCGTCCATGCGGTACAGTTTCTGCGCGTCGGCGAGATGGATCAGCGCCAGGCCGGAATCGAACTCGAACATGCCGACCTCGAAGACGCCGGTCACCTTGAACTGCTTGATGCGCGGCAGCACCGCCGCCGGTGTCACCAGGCCCTGCGGCGCGATCAGGGTCACCTTGTCGCCGATGCCGACGTTGAGCGCGCGCGCCAACTCCATGCCGAGCACGATGTTGAACTCGCCATCGGCGAGGTCGTCGAGCTTGCCGATCTTCATGTGCTTGGCGAAATCGGCCACCTGCTCCTCGGCCTCGGGCAGGATGCCGCGCACCACCGTGCCGCGCACCTGCTGGTCGAGCGACAGCATGCTCTGCGCCTGCACGTAGGGCGCGGCGGCGCGCACGCGCGGGTGCTGGGCGACGGACTGCACGGTCTTCGTCCAGTCGGCCAGTTCGCCGCCGATGCCCGACACCTGAACATGCGAGACCACGCCGAGGATGCGCGTGCGCAACTCCTTCTGGAAACCGTTCATGACCGAGAGCACGACGATCAGCGCGGCGACGCCCAGGCCGATGCCCAGCATGGAGATCAGGGAAATGAAGGAAATGAAGTGGTTGCGACGTTTTGCCCGCGTGTAGCGGAGGCCGACCCAGAATTCGTAGCGCATATGGCACGCATGTTAACATGGGTCATGCATCTCACCCTGCTCGTGCCCGGTCTGCTCTGGCCGC
>JACRIZ010000116.1 GCA_016235765.1 Rhodocyclales bacterium
ATGCGCGGTTCTTCAATGTTGTTAAACGGAGTCCATCATGTACGCGGTCGTAAAAACCGGTGGCAAGCAGTATCGCGTTGTCGCTGGCGAAAAGATCAAAGTAGAACAGATACCGGCGGATGTGGGCGCAGAGATCACCCTTGACCAGGTGCTTATGGTCGGCGAAGGCGAGTCGGTGAAAATCGGCACGCCCATCGTGGCCGGCGCCAAGGTCACGGCCAAGGTGGTTGCGCACGGTCGGCATGACAAGGTGAACATCTTCAAGATGCGCCGCCGCAAGCACTACCAGAAGCATCAAGGGCATCGGCAGAACTACACCGAGCTCGAGATCGCGGGTATCTCGGGCTAACAGGAGCAACCAGTCATGGCACACAAAAAGGCAGGCGGCAGTTCGCGTAACGGCCGCGATTCTGAATCGAAGCGCCTCGGCGTCAAGCGCTACGGCGGTCAACTGGTGTCGGCCGGCAGCATCATCGTCCGGCAGCGTGGCACCCAGTTCCATCCCGGCGACAACGTCGGCGTTGGCAAGGACCATACGCTGTTCGCCAAGGTTGAAGGCAAGGTCGAGTTCTTCACCAAGGGCGCGACCCAGCGCAAGACCGTCAAGATCGTACCGGTTGCCGCCTGATCGGGGCAACGCGATGGTCGCAAAAGCCCTATCCCTGCGATAGGGCTTTTTTGTTTCCGGGGTAGCCATGAAGTTTTTTGACGAAGCAAAGATCGAAGTCATTGCCGGCGATGGCGGCAATGGCGTGGCTTCGTTCCGCCGCGAAAAATTCATTCCGCGCGGCGGCCCGGACGGCGGCGACGGCGGCCGGGGCGGCAGCATCTGGGCCGTAGCCGACCGCAACCTGAATACGCTCATCGACTATCGCTACACGCGTATCTTCCGCGCCCAGAAGGGCGAGAACGGCCGTGGCGCCGATTGCTACGGCAAGGCCGGCGACGACATGGAAATGCGCGTACCGGTCGGCACGGTGTTCACCGACATCGACACTGGCGAGGTCATCTGCGACCTCGACACAGACGGCAAGCGCGCGTTGATCGCCAAGGGCGGCGAGGGCGGCCTGGGCAACCTGCATTTCAAGTCGAGCACCAACCGGGCGCCGCGCCAGTGCACGCCCGGCGGCGAAGGCGTGCGGCGCGACCTGCGGCTCGAGTTGAAGGTGCTTGCCGACGTCGGCCTGCTGGGCATGCCCAACGCCGGCAAGTCCACCTTCATCCGCGCCGTTTCGGCCGCCAAGCCGAAGGTGGCCGACTATCCTTTCACCACCCTGCACCCGAACCTGGGCGTGGTGCGCGTCGACACCAACCGCAGCTTCGTCATCGCCGACATTCCGGGCCTGATCGAGGGCGCCGCGGAAGGCGCCGGCCTCGGCCACCAGTTCCTGCGCCACCTGCAGCGCACCCGCCTGTTGCTGCACCTGGTGGACATCGCGCCCTTCGACCCGGACGTCGATCCGGCCAGGGAAGCCAAGGCCATCATCAAGGAACTGCGCAAGTACGACGAGGCGCTCTACGAAAAGCCGCGCTGGCTGGTGATCAACAAGATCGACCTGGTGCCCGAGGAAGAACGCAACGCGCGCGTCGCCGCGCTGGTCAAGGCATACGGCAAGGGCACCCGGCATTTCGTCATTTCCGCGGTTAAGGGCGACGGCTGCCGGGAACTGACCTTCGCCATCATGGAACACATCGAGCAACAGCGCGAGGAACAGCGATCCGATGAGAACGAGGATAGCCCGGAGTAAGCGGCTGGTCGTCAAGGTCGGCAGCGCCCTGGTGACCAACAACGGCGCCGGGCTGGCGCTGGACTTCATCGCCGACTGCGCGCAGCAGATTTCCCGCTTGCGCCAGGAGGACCGTGAAGTCCTGCTCGTGTCCTCGGGCGCCATTGCCGCCGGCATGCAGCGCCTGGGCTGGACCAGGCGCCCCCACGCGATGCACGATCTGCAGGCGGCGGCGGCCATCGGCCAGATGGGACTGGCGCAGGCCTACGAAACCACCTTCGCCCAACACGGGCTGAAGGCGGCCCAGATCCTCCTGACCCACGAGGATCTGGCGGACCGCAAACGCTACCTGAATGCACGCTCCACGCTGCAGGCGCTGCTCGGCTATGGCGTGGTGCCGATCATCAACGAGAACGACACGGTGGTCACCGACGAGATCAAGTTTGGCGACAACGACACGCTCGGCGCGTTGGTGGCCAACCTCGTGGAAGCCGAAGCGCTGATCATCCTGACGGACCAGAAGGGGCTCTACACGGCAGATCCGCGGCGCGAACCGGCCGCGACCCTGATTTCCGAAGGCCGCGCGGACGACCGCCAGTACGAGTCGATGGCCGGCGGCGCCGGCAGCGGCATCAGCAAGGGCGGCATGATTACCAAGGTGCGCGCGGCACAGCGCGCGGCCCGCAGCGGCGCCCACACGCTGATCGTCAGCGGCCGCGAGCCGGATGCCCTGCTGCGCGCCGCGCGCGGCGAGCCGATCGGGACCCTGCTGTATGCGCAGGAATCACCGCTGACCGCCCGCAAGCAGTGGTTGGCCGACCATCTGCAGTTGGCAGGCGGACTGGTGCTGGACGATGGCGCGGTCAACGCGCTGATGAGCGGCCGTAGCCTGTTGGCGGTCGGCGTGAAGGCGGTGGAAGGCGAATTCGAGCGCGGTGCCGCCGTGGCCTGCCGCACCGCCGACGGACGGGAAGTCGCCCGCGGCCTGATCAACTACTCAGGCTCGGAGACCCGGCGCATCGCCGGACACGCCACGGGGGACATCGAATCCCTGCTCGGCTACCTGGACGAAGAGGAACTCATACATCGGGATAACCTGGTGCTACTGTAGCTCCGCCAGGATGGTGCTGGTCGCCCGCACCTTGTCGCCGATGGTCACCTTGACGCGCACGGTGGTCGGCAAGTAAAGATCGACCCGGGACCCGAAGCGGATGAACCCGTAGCGCTGGCCGCGCACAAGCTGCGCCCCGGCTTCAACGTAACAGAGGATCCGCCGCGCAATCAGGCCGGCAACCTGGACGCAAGTGATGTCCTGCCCGTCGGCCGTACGCATGTGCAGGGCGTTGCGCTCGTTTTCGATCGATGCCTTGTCGAGGTCGGCGTTGATGAACTTGCCCCGGCTGTACCAGCGTTGCTTGACCTCACCGTCCACCGGGCTGCGATTGGAGTGGACGTTGAAGACGTTCATGAAGACGCTGATCTTCAGGGCGTCACGGTCCAGCCACGGATCGCGGACCGGCTGTATGGCGACGATGCGGCCGTCGGCCGGCGACAGCACGCTCTTCGCATCGCCCGGCACTTCACGTGCCGGATCGCGGAAGAACTGCAAAACGAACAGGGCGATCAGCCAGAACGGAATCGCCCAGGGCCAGCAGGCAGCGTAGGAGACGAGCAGCGCGAGCGCTATCGACCCGCCCAGGAAAGGCCAGCCTTCCCGGGCGATGATGGGGTGCGGATAGTGGGCCAACGCTTAGTTCTTCGACTTGTCGACCAGAGCCTTGGCCTTGATCCACGGCATCATGTCGCGCAACTGGGCACCCACCTGCTCGATCGGATGGGCAGCGGTCAGGCGACGGCGGGCGGTCATGGCCGGATAGTTGGTGCGGCCTTCGAGGATGAACATCTTCGCGTAGTCGCCGTTCTGGATGCGATTGAGCGCATTCTTCATGGCGGCGCGCGACTGCTCGTTGATGACCTCCGGGCCCGTGACGTACTCGCCGAACTCCGCGTTGTTGGAGATCGAGTAGTTCATGTTGGCGATGCCACCCTCGAAGATCAGGTCGACGATCAGCTTCACTTCGTGCAAGCACTCGAAGTACGCCATTTCCGGCGCATAGCCGGCTTCGGTGAGGGTCTCGTAGCCGGCCTTGATCAGTTCGACCAGGCCGCCGCACAGCACGGCCTGCTCGCCGAACAGGTCGGTTTCGGTTTCCTCGCGGAAGGAAGTCTCGATGACGCCGCCCTTGGTGCCGCCGTTGGCGGCGGCGTACGACAGCGCGATGTCCTTGGCCTTGCGGCTCTGGTCCTGATAGACGGCGATCAGCGACGGCACGCCGCCCCCGCGCAGGTACTCGGAGCGCACCGTGTGGCCGGGACCCTTGGGCGCAACCATGATCACGTCAACGTCGGCGCGCGGCACGACCTGGTTGTAGTGGATGTTGAAGCCGTGGGCGAAGGCGAGCGCTGCGCCCTTCTTCATGTTCGGCTCGACATCGGCGTAGTACACCGCCGGAATCGTCTCGTCGGGCAGCAGGATCATGACGACGTCGGCATCCTTGACCGCCTTGGCGACTTCCTCGACCTTCAGGCCGGCCTTCTTGGCCTTGTCCCAGGACGCACCGTCCTTGCGCAGGCCGACCGTCACCTTGACGCCCGAATCCTTCAGGTTCTGGGCATGCGCGTGGCCTTGCGAGCCGTAACCAACGATGGTGACCTTCTTGCCCTTGATGAGCGACAGGTCGGCGTCCTTGTCGTAATAGACCTTCATGAAAAACCCCTCTGGAAAAATCCGTGAAAAAATCAGACGCGCAGGATCCGGTCGCCGCGGCCAATGCCGCAAACGCCGGTACGCACCGTTTCGAGTATCAGCGAACGATCGATGGCATCGAGGAAGGCATCGAGCTTGGCGGTGTTCCCCGTCAGTTCGACGACATAGCTCGATTCCGTGACATCGATGATGCGGCCGCGGAAGATGTCCGCGACCCGCTTCATCTCCTCGCGGTCCTTGCCGGTGGCGCGCACCTTGACCAGCATCAGTTCGCGCTCGATATGCGCGGCCTCGGACAGATCGACCACCTTGACGATGTCGATCAGCTTGTTGAGCTGCTTGGTGATCTGCTCGATGATGTCGTCCGAGCCGATGCTGACGATGGTCATGCGCGACAGCGAGGCATCCTCGGTCGGCGCCACGGTCAGCGACTCGATGTTGTAGCCGCGCGCCGAGAACAGCCCGGAGACGCGCGACAGAGCCCCGGATTCGTTCTCGATCAGGATGGAAATGATATGGCGCATGATTACAGCTCCTCCGCCAGGATCATTTCGGACAGGCCTTTGCCGGCTGCGACCATCGGAAACACGTTGGCCTTCGGGTCGATGATGAAATCCAGGAAGACAAGGTCGCTCTTGTGCTTGGTGAATGCCTCGCGCAGTGCCGGTTCGACATCGGCGGGCTTTTCGATGCGCATGCCGACATGGCCGTAGGCCTCCGCCAGCTTGACGAAGTCCGGCAGGGCATCGACGTACGACTCGGAGTAGCGGTTGCCGTGGAACATTTCCTGCCACTGGCGGACCATGCCGAGATAGCCGTTGTTCAGGTTGATGATCTTGATCGGCAGGCGATACTGCTTGCAGGTCGACAATTCCTGGATGCACATCTGGATCGAGCCTTCGCCGGTGACGCAGGCGACCGGTGCCTTGGGATTGGCAAAGCGCACGCCCATGGCGGCCGGCAGACCGAAGCCCATGGTGCCGAGGCCGCCGGAGTTGATCCAGCGGCGCGGCTTGTCGAACTTGTAGAACTGCGCTGCGAACATCTGGTGCTGGCCGACGTCGGAGGTGATGAACGCATCGCCACCGGTCACCTCGTACAGCTTCTCGACCACGTACTGCGGGGTGATGACGTCCTTTCCCTGCTTGTACTTCAGGCAGTTGCGGCTGCGCCAGCCTTCGATTTCCTTCCACCAGGCGGCCAGCGCCTTGCTGTCGGCCTTCGCGTCTGCCGCTTCCAACTGCTTGAGCATTTCGTCGAGCACGTCCGGGACGTTGCCGACGATGGGCACATCGACCTTGACCCGCTTCGAAATGCTCGACGGATCGATGTCGACATGGATGATCTTGCGCGTCACCTGCGAAAAGTGGTTCGGGTTGCCGATCACGCGATCATCGAAACGCGCGCCGATCGCCAGCACGACGTCGGCGTCCTGCATGGCCATGTTGGCTTCGTAGGTACCGTGCATGCCCAACATGCCGAGGAACTGGCGATCCGTGGCCGGGTAGCCGCCCAAGCCCATCAGCGTCTGGGTAATCGGGAAGCCGAGCGTCCGCGTCAGCCTGGTCAACTGTTCAGCGGAATCGGACAGGATGACGCCGCCGCCGGTGTAGATGATCGGCCGCTTCGCTTCGAGCAGGATCTGCAAGGCCTTCTTGATCTGCCCCGCGTGGCCCTTGACCACCGGGTTGTACGAGCGCATGGCAATCGTCTTGGGATACTGGAACTCGCACTTCTGGGCGGTGATGTCCTTCGGAATGTCGACCAGCACGGGGCCCGGCCGGCCGGTCTTGGCCAGGTAGAACGCCTTCTTGATGGTGGTGGCGAGATCCTTGACGTCCTTGACGAGGAAGTTGTGCTTCACGCAGGGGCGGGTGATGCCGACGGTATCAGCCTCCTGGAAGGCATCCTGACCGATGTAGGCGGTAGGCACCTGGCCGGTGATCACGACCATGGGTATCGAATCCATGTAGGCCGTGGCGATGCCCGTCACCGCATTGGTGACGCCGGGACCGGAGGTCACCATGCAGACGCCGACTTTGTTCGAAGAACGGGAATAAGCATCGGCGGCATGAACCGCGCCCTGCTCGTGGCGAACCAGCACGTGCTTTATCTGGTCCTGCTTGAAGAATTCGTCGTAAATGAAAAGGACGGAGCCGCCGGGGTAACCGAAGACATGCTCGACCTTTTCTTCCTGAAGACACCTGATTACAATCTCTGCGCCGGTCAACTGCATCATTTGTTCCGAATTTGAGGGTTTCGACCCGAAAACGCGTTACCTTACTGACTCGAGCGTGATTGGTCAAGGTAGCAGCACGCCTGTCGGGTAGAATTGGGCAACAATCCCGGAAACGGCGTAAGGACTTCCTCCCTGGCTTCCCGCAGCGAACTCTCCGACTTTCTTGCCGGCGTCGAGCGACGAGCCTTCAAACAGGCACTGTTTGCCGTTCGCGACGAAGATACGGCGCTGGACATCGTGCAGGACACGATGTTGAAGCTTTCCGAAAAGTACGGCGGACGCCCGGCGAATGAATTGCCGCTCCTGTTCCAGCGCATTCTGCAGAACACCATCCGCGACTTCTATCGCCGCCAGAAGGTGCGCTCGACCTGGACGACCTTGTTCTCGTCCTTTTCCTCGAGTGACGACGACGATTCCGACCCGTTGGACTCCCTGCCGACGCACGAGCATTCGCCGCTCGGCAACCCCCATGGTTCGCTCGAACAGTCCCAGGTCGTCGCCGCCATCGAGAAGGAGATCGAGAAGCTGCCGCCGCGTCAACGCGAGGCTTTCCTCTTGCGTTACTGGGAGGAACTGGATATTGCCGAAACGGCCATTGCCATGGGGTGCTCGGAGGGCAGCGTCAAGACGCACTGCTCCCGGGCGACGCATACTTTGGCGGTTGCACTGAAGGCGAAAGGCATCGAGCTATGAACAAGACCACCGACGAAGCCGATCTGGCCGCCCGCATTCGCGGCATGCTGGACCAGGGAACGGCGGAAATCAGCCAGAAGGCATCGCTGCGCCTCTACGAAGCGCGCTGCGATGCGTTGCGACATCAGGGGGCAGCGGTCGCGGCGTTGTCCCTGGCCGGGATCGGCCACACGCTGGGTAGCTCTTTCCATCGGCATTATCGGGGAATACTTGCCTTGGTGGCCCTGGCGGTTGGCGCCATGGGCGTGCAAGTCTGGCAGAATGAACAGGAGGCAGCCGCACTGGCCGAGATCGACAGTGAGCTCCTGGGCGACGAGGTTCCCCCATCCGCATACACTGACCAAGGTTTTCTCGAATGGCTGCAGCAAATCTCGGAATCGGACGAAGAATCCTTGCCGGAGTAGTCCTGTTCTGGGTATTGGTCGCGGGCGCGCTTGCCAGCCCGCTGACCATACTGACGCCGGATTGGGCGGACTTGCCGACGGATACGCAGCAGGTACTCGCGCCGCTCGGACCCGAATGGAACCAGATCGAGCCGGCCAGCCGCCGCAAGTGGCTGCAGCTTGCCGAGCGTTACCCGAAGATGGGCAAGCAGGAGCAGGCACGCGTGCAGCGGCGGATGCGGGACTGGGCCAGGCTGACGCCGGAGCAGCGCAAGACGGCGCGGGAGAAGTACCGCAATGTCCGCCAGGCCAGCCCGGATCAGCGCGAGGCGCTGAAGAAGATGTGGTCCGAATACCAGTCGCTGCCGGAGGAAGAAAAGAAGCGCTACAAGCAACCGGCCGGCGGGGCGAAACAATAGTGGCGCCGCCCGACAGCGAATCGATCCAACTGCCCGGCATAGGACGGCGCCTGGCCAGCATGCTGTACGAATCCCTGCTGCTGCTCGGCGTGTTGGCCGTCATGATCGTGCCGCTGTTCCTGCTCGCGGCGACCGCCAACATCCTGGTGCCCGGCGCCATCATGCGCGTCTACGTGGTGCTGTGCCTGGCACTCTATTTCATCTGGCACTGGCATGGCGGCCGTCAGACCCTCGCCATGCGCACCTGGAAGCTGGCGATCGCAACCCCGGCAGGCCATGTTCCGCCACTCTGGCGGCTTGCCTTGCGCTACATCCTTGCCTGGCCCAGCCTGACCCTGTTCGGCGTCGGCATCCTCTGGGCGCTGGTCGATCGCGACCGTCAGTTCCTGCACGACCGGCTGGCCGGCACCCGCATCATCTTCGTTCCACCCACCAGGTCATAGTTCCTGCCGCCAGCAGGAACAGGGCGCTCGGCGTCAAGGCAGCGACCGACGGTGGCCAGCTATTGATGACGCCCAGGCTGGAGAACAGACCGTTCAGCATGTGGAAGGTGACGCCCAGCATGACGCCGAAGAATACCTTCACGCTGACGTTGCCCATACGGTCGTGCACGTAGCCGAACGGCAGCGCCAGCGCCATCATGACCAGGGCCGCGGCGGGGTAGAGCAGCTTCTTCCACATCGCGATTTCGTAGCGATGCGTCTTCTGCTGGTTTTCGGTCAGGTGGCGGATGTATAGGTAGAGGTTGACCAGGGACATGCGGCCCGGATCGACCAGCAGCACGGTGAGGATGTCCGGGCTCAGGGCCGAGGTCCACATCACGCGCTCGATGCGGGCAACGCTCGTCTGGTCCCCAGCGAAGCTCGTCTTGACCACATCGCCGAGCTGCCACTGGTCCGGCGCAACGAAGCTACCGGTGGCTGCCTCGCTGATCGAGAGCAGTTGATGCCGGGCGTCGAACTCATAGATGCGCACCCCGCGCAGGCTGGTGTCGGGCAGAACCTCGCTCACGTTCACGAACGCATGTTCGTCCTTGACCCAAAGGCCGGAGCGGAACTCCTGGCCAACCACCGAACTCATCGCCCGCAGCCGCAATTGCTGTGCCATCCGCTCCGCGGGGGGCGCGGCAAACTCGCCAATCAGGAAAGTCAGCAGCACGAAGACGGCGCCGATCTTGCCCAGGGCAAGCAGCATGCGGGCGGTGGAAAGACCGGACGCCCGCAATACGGTGACTTCCGAGTTGCGCGCCAGCAGGGTCAGCGCATACAGCGTCCCGATCAGGACTGCGACCGGAAACAACTCGTACGCGCGCCCGGGCAAGGTAAGCAGCACATAGCCGACCGCATGGGGAAACTGATAGTCGCCCTTGCCGAGGTCGGACAACTCATGCACCAGGTCGAAGAAGGAGAACAACGCCATGAAGGCGGCCAGCACCAGCGCCGTGGCCAGGTAGATCTCGCGTGCCAGATAGCGTTCGAACACCGCCAGGGAAGCGTTTAGCGCCACAGGCGTCCCCAGGAAAAGACCATCAGGCGACGCGAGAAGAGTACCAGGAGGCCCATGAACATGATCACATGGACGGCCCAGACGCCGACCTCGAACGGCAGCCTGCCCTGCGCAACCCAGGCCTGACTGACGCTCACCAGGTTGCTATACACCATGAAGGTCAGCAGGGCAAAAACGAGGTTGTTGGTACGGCCCGCGCGCGGATTGACGAAGGATAGCGGGATCGCCAGCAGCGCAAGGTTCAATGCCGACAGGGGGATGCCCACGCGCCACAGCAACTCGCCGAGGTTGACCGGCGTCGGCTGCTCGAGCAGTTCCCAGATCGCCAAGTTCTTTTGCGTCGGCACGATGCCCCGACTTTCGCGCGTCTCGACCCGGAAGCCGTAGCGTTCGAACTCCATCACGCGATAGTCGGCCGCTCCCGGCGTCCCCTCGTAGCGCCGCCCGTTCTCGAGCACCAGGAAGCGGTCGCCGTTGGCGGCGACCTCGGTCCGGCCTTCGGCGGCGGCGACCACACCCAGGCGACCATGCTGGCGCGAGCTGATGAATACGTTCTTGACGCGCCCTTCCTCGCCGATCTGTCCCTCGACGAAGAACACCCGCTCCGCTTGTGCCGATTCCTGGAAGGCGCCGGGCGAAACGCGCGAAACGTCGTCGCGCTGGTCCATCCGCTGCCGGTATTCGGCGCTCTTGGTCAGGGCCCACGGGGAGAGGAACATCGACAGGGCGGCGATCACCAGCACCAGGGGCAGGGCAAACTTGAGTACCGGCCTCACCCAGGCTGTCAGCGGCACGCCGGCAGAGAACCAGATGGCCATTTCGGAGTCCCGATAGGAACGGGACAGGGTGACGAGCACCGAAATGAACAATGTCAGCGACAGCAGCGTCGGCAGGTAGTTGATGGCGCCGAAGCCGAGCATGGCAACGACACCGTCGGAGGCGATCTTTCCACCCGCAGCCTGCCCGAGCAGCCGAATCAACTGCGTCGTCAGCATGATGGCGAACAATGCGACGAAGACGGTGGCCGCGGCCTGGGAGAATTCGCGCTGGGCAGCGCGCCGGAAGATCATCTTGGAGCCACGAGACCGGTGTTCAGGGGGTTTTGACTTTTGGTAAAACTAACGGCGATAATCGCAATACGGTCGAATTAGAGAAAAACATCAACACTTCCCCCTTTCGGAACCAGGAGCGACACGTGGAATTTAGCATAAGAAGCGGCAGCCCCGAGAAGCAGCGCAGCGCCTGCGTGGTCGTCGGTGTCTTCGAGCCGCGAAAATTGTCCCTACCCGCCGAGGTAATCGACAATGCCGCGCGCGGACACCTCTCCGACCTGCTGCGCCGCGGCGACATGGAAGGCAAGACCGGCTCGACCCTGCTCCTGCACAACGTGCCGGGCACCCTGGCCGACCGGGTGCTGCTGGTCGGTCTGGGCAAGGAGAAGGAATTCCGCGAGAAGGAGTTCCGCTCCGCAGTATCGACTGCCGTGAAGACGCTCAATGAGACCGGCGGCTTCGACGGCACGCTCTACCTGACCGAACTCACGGTGAAGAAGCGCGACGTCGCCTGGCGCATCCGGCAGGCGACCATGGTGGCGCTGGAAGCGCTGTACCGCTTCGACCGCCTAAAGTCGAAGAAGGACGACGTGCGGCGACCGTTGCGCAAGCTGACCTTCTGCGTCGAGCGGCGCAACGAGCTGGCGCCGGCCGAGGAAGGGCTGCTGCAGGGCCAGGCAATCGCCTCCGGCGCCAACCTGATGAAGGATCTGGCGAACCTGCCGAGCAACATCTGCACGCCGACCTACCTGGCGGACGAGGCGCGCGAACTCGCCAAGGAACATGGTCTGGGCGTCGAGGTGCTGGAGCGCGCCGACATGGAAAAGCTCGGCATGCACACCCTGCTCTCGGTCGCCAAGGGTTCGCACGAGCCGCCCAAGTTCATCGTCCTCAAGCATTCCGGCGGCAAGGCCGACGAAAAGCCGATCGTCCTGGTCGGCAAGGGGATCACCTTCGACACGGGCGGCATTTCCCTCAAGCCGGCACCCGAGATGGACGAGATGAAGTTCGACATGTCCGGTGCCGCCAGCGTGCTCGGCACCATGAAGGCGGTCGCCGGAATGAAGCTGCCGCTCAACGTCTTTGCCGTGATCCCGACCACCGAGAACATGCCGGGCGGCGGCGCCACCAAACCGGGCGACGTGATCACCTCCATGTCCGGCCAGACGGTCGAAATCCTCAACACCGACGCCGAAGGACGCCTGATCCTGTGCGATGCACTGACCTACGTCGAGCGCTTCGATCCAGAATGCGTGATCGACGTCGCGACGCTCACGGGCGCCTGCGTCATCGCCCTGGGCAATGTGGCGACCGGCCTGCTCGCCAACACCGAAAGCCTCGCCCGCGAGCTGCTGGATGCCGGCCAGGAAGCCTACGACCGTGCCTGGCAACTGCCGCTCTGGGAGGACTACCAGGAGCTGTTGAGCAGCAACTTCGCCGACATGGCCAACATCGGCGGCCGCGCCGGCGGCACCATCACGGCGGCCTGCTTCCTGTCGCGCTTCACCAAGAAGTTCAACTGGGCGCACCTGGACATCGCCGGCACCGCCTATCGCTCCGGCAAGGAGAAGGGCTCGACGGGCCGGCCGGTGCCGTTGCTGGCGCACTTCCTGATGACCCGGGCCGGCGGCGGCAAGCCGTGACGCGCATCGAGTTCCTGCACGACGCTCCCGACCGCATCGCCGCCGCGGCCGAGTGGCTGCGCGGCGCTTTCGCGAAGCGCCTGCCGGTACTCGTCTATGTCCCGGAACGCCAGGCTGCCGAGCAGCTCGACCGGCTGCTGTGGACGCAGCCGGCCACCGGCTTCCTGCCGCACTGCGACGCCGGGTCGCCGCTGGCCGCGGAAACGCCGATCATCCTGGCCGACAGCCTCGAGCGCCTGCCGCACGACCGTTGCCTGCTGAACCTGGGCAACGAATTGCCGCCCGGCTTCTCGCGCTTCGAGGAACTCGTGGAGATCGTCAGCACCGCCGATGCCGACCGGCTGCCCGCCCGCGATCGTTTCAAGTTCTACCGCGAACGCGGCTACGCCATCAACGCCCGTAACGTCGCGGCCGGAGTCTGAGTTGGCCGACGACCGCGACATCCTCGACCAGGCGGACCGGCTGATGCGGCGTCACCGCGTATTCGTCGCGGGATCGCAGGCATCGGTGCCGGGGGCGCCCGAGCCGCTCGACGACCTGCCCGTCCTGACCGACATGGTGGCCGCGCCGGAAGTCGAGGCCGTCGCCGTACCGAACGCGGCGGCCATCTCCACCGAAGCCATCGAGCAGCGCGCCCAGGTGCTGGCCCACGAATTCCTGCTGGAGCGCCTGTCGGCACAGCGCGACACGATCGAAAAGGAAGTCGTCGCCTGGCTCGACACCGAACTGCCGCATATCGTCATGTACGTCGTCGACGGCCTCACCGACCAGCTCGTTGCCCAGGTCACCGCCGCCGTCCGACTGGAACTGCTGCCCAAGCTGCAACTCGCCGTGGAAGCGGAAAGTCAGCCGTCGCAGGATGAAATGCCCTGAACAGGGTACGCCAATCAGGGCTGATCCGCCGCCCGCCCCTACGTCATTCGTCACTTGCCCCACCCGCACCGCCATGGAACTTGCCAAGAGCTTTGAGCCTGCCGACATCGAGCAGCGCTGGTACCCGATCTGGGAGAACGGCGGCTATTTCGCCGCCGGCCTCGACACCGCCAAGCAGGACAACTTCTGCATCCTGCTGCCGCCGCCCAACGTCACCGGCACGCTGCACATGGGCCACGGCTTCAACCAGACGCTGATGGACGCGCTGACGCGCTACCACCGCATGCGCGGTGCCAACACCCTCTGGCAGCCCGGCACCGACCACGCCGGCATCGCCACGCAGATCGTCGTCGAACGCCAGTTGGACGCACAGGGCATCTCGCGCCACGAGCTCGGTCGCGAGAAATTCCTCGAGAAGGTCTGGGAGTGGAAGGAATACTCCGGCGGCACCATCACGCGCCAGATGCGCCGGCTGGGCACCTCGCCCGACTGGAGCCGCGAGCGCTTCACCATGGACGCCGGCCTGTCGAAGATCGTCACCGAGACCTTCGTCCGCCTGTACAAGGAAGGCCTGATCTACCGCGGCAAGCGCCTGGTCAACTGGGACCCGAAGCTGCTCACCGCCGTGTCCGACCTGGAAGTCGTCAGCGAGGAGGAAGACGGCTTCATGTGGGAGATCCGGTATCCGTTCGCCGAAGGCAACGGATCGCTGACCGTCGCCACCACCCGTCCGGAGACCATGCTCGGCGACGTCGCCGTGGCGGTGAATCCGGACGACGAGCGTTACAAGCACCTGGTTGGCAAGCACGTCGTGCTGCCGCTCGCCGGCCGCACGATCCCGATCATCGCCGACACCTACGTCGACAAGGAATTCGGTACCGGCTGCGTCAAGATCACGCCGGCCCACGACTTCAACGACTGGCAGGTCGGCCATCGCCACGGCCTGGCGCCGATCGGCATCTTCACGCTCGACGCGCGCATCAACGAACACGGTACGGAACGCTATCGCGGCATGGACCGTTACGAAGCGCGCAAGGCCGTCGTCGCCGACCTCGAGATCGAAGGCCTGCTGGTCTCGGTCCGCCCGCACAAGCTGATGGTGCCGCGCGGCGACCGCACCAACGCGGTCATCGAGCCCATGCTCACCGATCAGTGGTTCGTCGCCATGTCCAAGCCCGGCGCCAACGGCAAGTCCATCGCCGGCCAGGCGCTGGAATGCGTCGCCTCGGGCGAGATCCGCTTCGTGCCCGAGAACTGGGTGAACACCTACAACCAGTGGCTGAACAACATCCAGGACTGGTGCATCTCGCGGCAGTTGTGGTGGGGTCACCAGATTCCGGCCTGGTACTCGGACGATGGCCGCACCTACGTCGCCCACGACGAGGCCGAAGCCTATGCACTGGCCAAGTCCGACGGCTACACCGGCGGCCTCGCCCGCGACCCGGATGTGCTCGACACCTGGTACTCCTCGGCGCTGTGGCCGTTCTCGACGCTCGACTGGACGCCGGAGTGGCCGGCGAAGTCGAACCCCGCGCTCGATCTCTACCTGCCCTCCTCCGTGCTGGTCACCGGCTTCGACATCATCTTCTTCTGGGTGGCGCGCATGGTGA
>JACRIZ010000017.1 GCA_016235765.1 Rhodocyclales bacterium
GGGCACCCAGGTGCGATTGACGCCCAGAGGGGTGTCGTATTCGGCCTTGCAGGCCACCTGGCAGGCCATGCAGCCGATGCAGCGGCGCGTGTCCACCACCATCGCGAAGCGCCGCTTGCCCGGCGCCTCCCTGGTCTCGATATTCGAGACCCTCAGCTCCTCGCTCATGTGCCTTGTCTCCTTTCAGCCCAGCCGTGCTGGTTATGTCCTGCGACGGAAGCGATCCCGAGGATCGCGGCGCTGTGTTTACGCAACATTCGCGCCCACCAAGTCCGGACGGCATCAAGACCGTGAATGCGAGAGGGTTTGCGGCAGTCAGCAATGCCGCAGGCGTCGCCGCCACCGTTACGCCGGCGTAACCATCGGCGCATTTGCTGCGCTGCGAGGTGCTACGAGGACGTAACACCGCCTTGTCCGCGCTCGTCGCGCCGGTGCAGGCGGGGCTATCATGCGCCTCATGTCGTCGTCGCTCCGGAATCGCAGGAACTTCCTCCTTCAGGCGGCTGCACTGGCAACAGTGCCGTCGCTGCCGGCGCACGCCGAGCCATCCCCGCTGCGCATCGGCCTGACGCCGGTGTTCCTCGACGACCAGATCAACTTCCTGGCGCGCTGGCGCGCCTGGCTGGAAAGCCGCCTCGGCCGCAGCATCGTCTTCGTGCAGCGCGGCAACTACCGCGAGATCGTCGACCTGGTGCTGGGCGGCAAGCTGGACTTCGCCTGGATCTGCGGCTATCCCTACGTGCGTCATCGCCACGAGCTGAAGCTGGTGGCCGTGCCCCTGTGGCACGGCAAGCCGCTCTACCAGTCCTACCTGATCGTGACCGCCGACGACCGGCGCAGCAAATCGCTGCTCGACCTGCGCGGCAGGATCTTCGCCTACTCCGATCCGGACTCGAATTCGGGATACCTGTATCCGCGCTACGCGCTGACGACGCACGGCGAGAACCCGGCCAGCTTCTTCTCGCGCACCTTCTTCACCTGGGCCCACCGCAAGGTCGTCGAGGTGGTCGGCGTCGGCCTGGCCAACGGCGGCGCAGTGGATGGCTACGTCTGGGAAGCGCTGTCGATTTCGCATCCGCGATTGACCGGCACCACGCGCATCATCGAGCGCTCGCCCCTGCTTGGCCATCCACCGATCGTGGCGCGCCCCAACATCCCCCGCACTGAACTGGAACGCTTCCGCGCCGCGCTCGTCACGATGGCCGCGGACATTCAGGGCGCGGAACTCCTCGAACAACTGCATCTCGACGGCTTCGTCGAGGCGGCGCCGGCGCTGTTCGACGATATCGCGCGCATGGCCAGGGCGGTCAGGGCGCTATGAACCGGCTGGCCGACCTGTCGCTGCGCTGGAAGATACCCCTGCGCGTCATGGGCGCAGTCGTCGGCACCGCCATTGCCGTGACCGCGGCGCTGGTGGTTCGCGAGTACGACGAGATGCGCCAGAACCTCGAAGGGCACGCCAAGAACCTCGGCCGGGTGCTGGCCAACACGCTGGTTGCACCGCTCCTGCACGACGACATCGGCCGCGCCTACGACATCCTCCAGTCGGCCCGCGATACCGGCAGCAGCGCACCGGAGCTGCAGGCCGAACTGGTCATGGTCACCGACCAGGACTACCGCGTCTTCGTCTCGACCAGGCCGCGCGAATTCCCGATCGGCAGCAGTCCGGCCACGCATGGCGGCGCGTACTCGACCTTGCGGGCGGCAGTCAGCCAGGACGGCGCCACGCGCCAGCAGGTGATCGAGCCCGCCGAGTCGCCGCTCTACTTCGTGGTTTCGCCACTGGTGGCCGATGGCATGGCGCTTGGGCATGTGACGCTGGGCTATTCGAAAGTATCGTTCCTGCCGCGCTTCTTCGGGCTGGTGGAGCGCGCCGCGCTGGTGACCTTGCTGGTGCTGGCCGCCATCATGCCGATCTCCTGGGTCTGGGCACGACGCACCGGCGAACCGCTGCTGCGCCTGGCCGATGCCATGCGCCAGGTGCCGGACAAGCTCGAAGCGGCACGCCTGGCTGAGCTGCCGCGCAGCCGCGACGAGATCGGCCAGCTCGGCGAGGCATTCACCCGCATGGTCGGCGAGCTCAAGCACAAGGAGGATCTGGAGCAGCAGATGGTGGTTTCAGAGCGCCTGGCGGCCGTCGGCCGGCTCACCGCCGGCATCGCCCACGAGATCAACAATCCCCTGGGCGGCATGCTCAACACCATCAACACCTACCGCAAGCACGGCACCGCCGATCCGCAGGCGACGAAGGCAATGTCCCTGCTGGAGCGCGGCCTGACGCAGATCCGCAATACCGTGGCCGCGCTGCTGGTGGAAACCAAGCCGCAGGACCGCGCCTTCGCGCCCGAGGACATCGACGACTTGCTGATCCTGGCCGAGGCGGAAGCGCATGCGCGCGCAGTGAGCATCGTCGTCGACGGCACGCTCGACGCGCCGCTGCCCTTGCCGGCGACCCTGCTGCGGCAGATTCTCCTCAATCTGCTGCTCAATGCCGTCGCGGCGGCGCAGGAGGGCGGCAGCGTACGCCTGAACGCCAGTGCCAATGCCGGCAAACTGCTGGTCGCGGTCTTCAACGACGGCCGGCACATTCCGCCGGACCAGCTCGCCTACCTGTTCGAACCTTTCGTCACCAGCCGCGAGAAGGGCCATGGCCTCGGCTTGTGGATCGTGTACCAGATCGTCCAGCAGCTCGGCGGCGACCTTTCCGTGGAAAGCGAGCCGGGCAGCACCACCTTCAGCATCGAGATTCCCTATGACGAGTCCCAGCGGATCGCGCCCTAAGCTCTGCCTCATCGAGGACGACGAAATCATGGGCGAATCGCTCGCCGAACGCTTTCGCCTCGAAGGCTTCGAAGTGGAGTGGTGCCGCAGTGCCGCCGCCGCGGCCCAGGCGCTGGAAGCCGGGCGCTATGCCGTCGTGGTCAGCGACATCCGCCTGCCCGACCGCAACGGCGGCGAGTTGTTCCTCGACTTGGCCGCCCGCCTGCCCATGCTGCCGCCCTTCCTGTTCATGACCGCCTTCGGCACCATCGATCGCGCGGTCGAGTTGCTCAAGGCCGGTGCCGCCGACTACGTGACCAAGCCCTTCGACATCGACGTGCTGGTCGCCAAGGTGAGCGGGCTTGCCCAGGGCTACGGTGCGCGCGCCTGCGAACCGGAGGCCCTCGGCGTTTCGCCCGCCATGCGGCGCATCGCGGAGACCTTGCCGCGTCTGGCGCGCCACGGCACGACCCTCCTAATCACGGGCGAATCCGGCGTCGGCAAGGAACACGTCGCCAATCTGTTCCACTGTCTGGCGGTCGGCCGGGAGGCGCCCTTCGTCGCGGTCAATTGCGCCGCGATCCCCGAGTCGCTGATGGAAGCCGAACTGTTCGGCTACGAGAAGGGCGCTTTCACCGGCGCGGTGAAGGCCAAGCGCGGCCTGGTCGAACAGGCCGAGGGCGGCACGCTGTTCCTCGACGAGATCGGCGAGATGCCCCTGTCGATGCAGGCCAAGCTGCTGCGGGTGCTGCAGGAGCATCGGCTGGCGCGGCTCGGCAGCGAAGCATCGATCGCCATCGACTTCAAGCTGGTCTGTGCGACACACCGCGACCTGAAGGCGCTGGTCGAGGCCGGTCAGTTCCGCGAGGACCTGTACTACCGCATCCACGTCATCCAGTTGCGCATCCCGCCGCTGCGCGAGCGGGCCGACGACATCCGCTGGCTGGTGCGCCATTTCGTCGAGGAGTTCAATCGCGCCCATCCGGAGGAACGGCGGCGCCTCGATCCGCGCACCGAGCAGACGCTGCTGGCCTACGGCTGGCCCGGCAACGTGCGCGAACTGAAGCA
>JACRIZ010000118.1 GCA_016235765.1 Rhodocyclales bacterium
AGAAGGCTATCGCCGCGGAATTGGTCAATTCCAAGGGTCTTCTACCCATTAGCGGGCTCAAGATAATCGATCCTGAGCAATTCTGAGAGGTCGACTTATCGATCCGCATTTTTCCATCCTTCTGCCGCCCAGACTCCTAGCTCGCCTCGAAACCCGCGTCGTCGATGGCCTGCACCATCTGCTCGCGGCCGACCTTGCCTGCCTCATAACTGATTACGGCTTCGGCTTTCTCCAGCGATACCTCGGCCTTCGCCACGCCTGGCAGGGCTTCGAGCACACCGGTCACGCTCTTCACGCAACCGCCGCAGGACATGCCACTCACCTTGAGAGTCATTGTTTCCATGTTCATTTCTCCGCGCGCCACCGCTTGAGCAGCAGCGAATTGCTGACGACCGAGACCGAGCTCATGGCCATCGCCGCACCGGCGATGACGGGATTGAGCAGCCCGAGCGCCGCCGCCGGGATGCCCAGCACATTGTAGATGAAGGCCCAGAAGAGGTTCTGGCGTATCTTGGCCAGGGTTGCGCGCGACAGGTCAATGGCATCGGCGACCCCCTTGAGGTCATCGCGCATCAGGGTGATGTCGGCCGCCTCCATGGCGACGTCGGAACCGGCACCCATGGCGAAGGACACGTCGGCCGCCGCCAAGGCGGGCGCATCGTTGATGCCGTCGCCGGCCATGCCGACGCGGCGGCCGGCAGCTTTGAGCTTCTGCACGGCGGTCGCCTTGTCGCCGGGCAGCACGCCGGCTTCGAAGCGCGCCACGCCGGCCTCGCGGGCGATGGCCGCCGCCGTCGCGGCGTTGTCGCCGGTCAGCATGACCACCTCGACACCCATGCGCTGCAGCCTGGCCACAGCCTCACGCGAGGACTGCCGCAAGGGATCGGCGATGCCGATGGCACCCAGCCAGCGACGACCCTCCGCCAGTGCGACGACGCTCCTGCCGGCGTTCCGCCACGGCTGACTTTCCGGCAAGGCCACGCCCTGGTCCGCCAGCCAGTCGGGCGAACCGATCATGAAGCTGCGGCCATCGACCGTGCCGGTGAGGCCGCGACCGGCCGTCGCCACCACGTCCTGCGGCATGGCCTGGGCGATGCCGTCGGCCTTGGCGCGATTGACGATCGCGGCCGCCAGCGGATGCGTCGATGCCTGTTCGAGGCTGGCGGCGATACGCAGCAACTCGCGCGCATCGACGCCGTGGCCCGGCAGGAAGTCAGTGACGGCGGGACGCCCCTCGGTGAGCGTGCCGGTCTTGTCCACCGCCAGCACCTCGATCCTCTCCGCGAGTTCGAGCGCCTGGGCGTTGCGGATCAGCACGCCGGCCCTGGCGCCCTGCCCGGTACCGACCATGATCGCCGTCGGGGTCGCCAGCCCCAGCGCACATGGGCAGGCGATCACCAGCACGGCGACCGCGTTGACCAGCGCGACCGTGAAGTCGCCGCCGATCCACCACCAGGCGGCGAAGGTGACCAGCGCGATGACGGTGACCACGGGAACGAAGATGGCGGCGATGCGGTCTGCGAGACGCTGCACGGGCGCCTTCGAGCCTTGCGCCTGCTCGACCAGGCGGATGATGCCGGCCAGCATGGTGTGGCTGCCGACGCCGGTGGCCTTGCAGCGGAGCAGACCGTCGCCGTTGACGGTCGCGGCGAAAACCTTGTCGCCCGCGGCTTTCGCCAGCGGCAGGCTCTCGCCGGTCAGCATCGCTTCGTTGAGGCTCGACGAACCTTCGATCACCGCGCCGTCGACCGGTACCGCCTCGCCGGCACGCACGACGAACACGTCGCCGGGGATCAGGCTGCCGACCGGCACTTCGACCAGTGTGCCGTCGCGCTCGATATGCGCGGTCTGCGGCTGCAACTTCATCAGTTCCTCGATGGCCGCAGAGGTCCTGGCCTTGGCGCGTGCCTCGAGGATCTTGCCCATCAACACCAGCGTAATGACCGTCGCCGAGGCTTCGTAATAGACATGCTGGTGCAGGTCGAAGGCAGTAACGACCGTGCTGTAGGCCCAGGCCATGGTCGTACCCAGGGCCACCAGCACGTCCATGTTGCCGGAACCGCCGCGAATGGCATTGAAGCCGCCGACGTAGAAGCGCCAGCCGATCCAGAACTGCACGGGTGTCGCCAGCGCGAACTGCAGCCAGCGTGGCAGCACATCGGCGTGCACGTCCGCTCCGGAGCCGAACATGAACAGCATCTGGCCGACCAGCGGCAGCGTCAGGGCGGCGGCGATCCAGAAGCGCTTCACTTCCGATCGATAGGCGGCCAGCTTGCGTGCCTTCTCCTCGGCGTGCGTGTCGGCAGTCGATACCGTCGCGGTGAAACCGGTCTTGACCACCGTGGCGAGGATTCTGTCGACGTCGGCAAGATCGGGCGCATAGCGCACGTGCGCGCGCTCGGCGGCCAGATTGACGGCTGCCTCGACCCCCGGCAGCTTGTTGAGCTGCTTCTCGATGCGTGCCGAGCAGGCGGCACAGGTCATGCCGCCGACGGCGATTTCGACGGTCGCCACGGAGTTGGCCGAGGCCGGTGCGTTCATCGCTTACTCGAAGTTGATCGGCTCGGGCTTCTCGGTCGGCCGGCCTTCGTTGTTCCAGGCCTCGAAGCCGCCGGCCATCGAGATCACGTTGTCGTAGCCGATCTTCTGCAACTGGACCGCCGACAGCGCGGCACGACCGCTGGTTCGGCAGTAGATCAGGAACGAGCCGGCCTTGTTGGCGCACTCGGGCACCATGCCGATCTTGAATTCGAGCACGCCGCGCGGGATGTTGATCGCGCCGGGCAGGTGGCCCGCGGCGAATTCGTCGTACTCGCGCACGTCGATGACGATGCGCTTGCCGAGCAGTCCTTGCGCATCGGCAGTATTGACCTCGGTAATCCTGGCCTTGGCTTCGATAACCAGGTCGTGCGGGGTGACAGCCATTGAATCTCTCCGTAGGGTTTTATATTAGGAACTGCTGATTTTAACCCCCGGCCACCTGTCCGCGCCAGAGCAGCGCCCCCAGGTTGATGGCGTTGTAGAGCCCGTACAGGCCAAAACCCATGACCAGGAGCCCGGATATCGTTCGGGCCAGGGGCGCCTGGGCAAAGCGGCGGAAACGGGAAAACAGGATGCCGGCCAGCAGCAGGTTGGGCAGGGTACCGAGGCCGAACACCAGCATGGCCAAGGCGCCGCGCATCGCGGAGCCGGTGACCAGCGCATTGGCCAGGACGCTATAGACCAGGCCACAAGGTAGCCAGCCCCACAGCATGCCGAGCGGCAGCGCCTGCGCGACGCTGCGCGCCGGCAGGAAGCGGCGGGTGAGCGGCAGAATCCGCTTCCAGATACCCTGCCCCATGCGTTCGGCAAACGCCAGGCTGCGCGTGAAGCCCATCAGGTAGAAGCCGAGCGCCACCAGCATCAGGCTGGCCAGCACGTAGAACACTAGCTGGGTCTTGGCGACCGGCCCAAAGGCGAGACCGAGACCGCCGATCGCGCCCACCAGGGCGCCGGCGGCCGTGTAGCTGAGGATACGGCCCAGGTTGTAGGCGAGGTGCAGCGGCCAACCGGAGCGCCCGCCCGGCGTCTGGACCGCCAGCGCGCCGACGATGCCGCCACACATGCCGACGCAGTGGGTGCCGCCCAGCAACCCGACCAGGAAGATCGCGGCGTACCCTGCGTCGGACAACGGCTAGATGACCTTGGAGTAGCGCGCCCGCTCGCGGTCCGCGCGCAGGTAGCGGTCGAAGACCATGGCGATGGCGCGCACCAGCATGCGGCCCTTGGGCAGCACGCTGATCCAGCGGTCCTCGATCTGCAGCAGGCCCGCCTCCTCCATGGGCTTCAGGTCGACGAGTTCGGCCGCGAAATAGGACTTGAAGTCGATCAGGTGCGCGATCTCGATCGATTCGAGCGACAGTTCGAAATGGCACATCAGCGCCTGGATGATAGAGCGCCGCAGCAGGTCGTCGGCAGTCAGTTCGAGGCCGCGCATCACCGGCAGGGTGTCGCTGTCGATGACGTCGTAATACTCGTCGAGCGTGCGGTAGTTCTGGCAATAGGTCGGCCCGACCTTGCTGATCGCCGAGACGCCGAAGGCGAGCAGATCGGCTTCGGCGTGCGTCGAATAGCCCTGGAAATTCCGGTGCAGGCGGCCCTGGCGCTGCGCGATGGCGAGCTCGTCCTCGGGCTTCGCGAAGTGGTCCATGCCGATGAACACGTAACCGGCGTCGGTCAGGCGCCGGATGGCCGTCTGCAGGATCTGCAGCTTGGCGTCGGCGCTCGGCAACTCGATTTCGTTGATGCGCCGCTGCGGCTTGAAATGGCTGGGCAGATGCGCGTAGTTGTACACGGAAAGGCGGTCCGGCGACAGCTTGATGACCTCATCCAGCGTGTGGTTGAAACTGATCACGTTCTGCTTCGGCAGCCCGTAGATCAGGTCGACCGAAACCGACTTGAAGCCGAACTCGCGCGCGGCTTCGATGACGATGCGCGTCTCCTCGAGCGACTGGACGCGGTTGACCGCCACCTGCACGGCGGGCTCGAAGTCCTGTACGCCGACGCTCATGCGATTGAAACCGAGTTCGGCCAGCAGCTTGACGGTGTCGCGATTGACCTTGCGCGGATCGACCTCGATAGAGTATTCGCCGTTCGGCAGGAGGCGGAAATGCTTGTTGATCAACTCCATCAGCCGACGCATTTCGTCATCGAGCAGGAAGGTCGGCGTGCCGCCGCCCCAGTGGAGCTGGATCACATCGTGGCTGCCGTCCAGCGCTGCGGCCTGCATGTCCAGTTCACGCGCCAAGTACTTGATGTACTTGGCCGATCGGCCATGGTCCTTGGTGATGATCTTGTTGCAGCCGCAGTAGTAGCAGATCGTGTTGCAGAACGGGATATGGACGTATAATGACAGCGCTCGTCCAATTCCGCCGATCGTGCGCCTCCCGAGCCAGGAACGATAGGCCTCGGCA
>JACRIZ010000119.1 GCA_016235765.1 Rhodocyclales bacterium
AGAAGGCTATCGCCGCGGAATTGGTCAATTCCAAGGGTCTTCTACCCATTAGCGGGCTCAAGATAATCGATCCTGAGCAATTCTGAGAGGTCGACTTATCGATCCGCATTTTTCCATCCTTCTGCCGCCCAGACTCCTAGCGGGCGTTTCCACGCTCACTTGCATCGCAATTCGTCCCTCTCTATACTTGTCGTAATATCAGGGCGCCTGATATAGTCCGAACATGTTAAGGAGAGACAGGAATGGCCAATTACGAGGGACGCTGGAAGACGGTGGAGGTGCTGGTCGAGGACGGCATCGCCTGGGTGACGCTGAATCGCCCCGAAAAGCGCAACGCCATGAGCCCGACGCTCAACCGGGAAATGATCGAGGTGCTGGAAGCGATCGAACTCGACGACGAAGCCCAGGTGCTGGTGCTCACCGGCGCCGGCGAGTCCTGGACTGCCGGCATGGACCTGAAGGAGTACTTCCGCGAGGTTGACGGCAAGAACGAGATCTACCAGGAGCGGATCCGCCGCGACGCCTGCCGCTGGCAGTGGCAACTGCTGCGCTTCTACAACAAGGCGACCATCGCCATGGTCAATGGCTGGTGTTTCGGCGGCGCCTTCTCGCCGCTGGTCGCCTGCGACCTGGCCATTGCCGCGGACGAGGCCACCTTCGGCCTGTCCGAAGTGAACTGGGGCATCCCGCCCGGCAACCTGGTCAGCAAGGCCATGGCCGACACCGTAGGCCACCGCCAGGCGCTCTACTACATCATGACCGGCGAGCCGTTCAGCGGGCAGAAGGCCGCCGAGATGGGCCTGGTGAACAAGAGCGTGCCGCGCGCCCGACTCAAGGACGAGGTGAAGGCCATGGCCGCCAAGCTGCTGGAGAAGAGTCCGGTGGTGCTGCGCTATGCCAAGCACGGCTTCAAGCGTTGCCGCGAACTGACCTGGGACCAGAACGAGGATTACCTGTACGCCAAGATCGACCAGTGCAATGGGCGCGATCCCGAGAAGGCGCGCAGCAAGGGCATGAAGCAGTTCCTCGACGACAAGACCCTCAAGCCGGGTCTGCAAAGCCTGAAGCGCTGATAACTACACAAGGAGGAGACCAAGATGAATGAAGTGAAACTGCTGATCGGCGGCAAGGACTGCGATGCCTCCGACAAGGCGACGTTCGATCGCATCAACCCCGTCACCGGCGAGGTGGCGACGCGCGCCGCCGCCGCTACCCCGGCCGACTGCGATGCCGCCTGCGAAGCCGCTGCTGCCGCGTTTCCCGCCTGGTCGGCGATGGGTCCGAACGAGCGCCGCCGCCTGCTGCTGAAGGCGGCCGATCTGCTCGATGCCCGCGCACCCGAGTTCATCGGCTATGGCATGGCCGAGGCCGGCAGCGCGCCCATGTGGTACGGCTTCAATACCATGCTGGCGGCCGGCATGCTCCGCGAGGCCGCCTCGATGACGACCCAGATCTCCGGTGAAGTCATTCCGTCCGACGTGCCGGGCCTGATGGCCATGGGCATCCGCCAGCCGGCCGGTGTCGTGCTCGGCATCGCGCCCTGGAACGCCCCGGTGATCCTCGGCGTGCGCGCGGTCGCAATGCCGCTCGCCTGCGGCAACACCGTGGTACTCAAGGCGTCCGAGAACTGTCCGGCGCTGCACCGGCTGATCGGCACCGTGCTCAACGAAGCCGGCCTGCCGCCGGGCGTCATCAACGTCATCACCAATGCGCCCAAGGACGCCGCGGCCGTAGTCGCGCGCCTGATCGCCCACCCGGCCCTGCGCCGGGTCAATTTCACCGGCTCCACGCACGTCGGCAAGATCATTGCGCAGGAGGCCGCCAAGCACCTGAAGCCGGTGCTGCTGGAACTCGGCGGCAAGAACCCGATGGTCGTACTCGACGACGCCGACTTGGACGAGGCCGTGACCGCCGCCGCCTTCGGCTCCTTCTTCAACCAGGGCCAGATCTGCATGTCGACCGACCGCATCATCGTCAGCCGCAAGATCGCCGACGAGTTCGTGGCCAGGCTCACCGCCAAGGTCAAGACCATGCGCGCCGGCAAGCCGGGCGAAGAAGGCGCGGTGCTCGCCGCCATGGTTTCGCCAGAGGCCGCCCGCCGCGTTGCGGCCATGGTCGAGGACGCCGTCGCCAAGGGGGGCAAAGTGACCACCGGCCCGACGCAGGTGCAGGGTGCGGTCATGCAGCCGGCCGTGATCGATGGCGCCAAGCCGAACATGAAGGTCTATCAGGAAGAATCCTTCGGTCCCATCGTCAGCGTGCTGCGCGTCGATAGCGACGACGAAGCGGTGAAGCTCGCCAACGACAGCGAGTACGGGCTGTCGGCGTCGGTGTTCAGTCGCGACATTCCGCGCGCCATGGCGGTGGCCGGCCGAATCCAGTCGGGCATCTGCCACATCAACTCGTCGACGGTCGCCGACGAGGCGCAGATGCCGTTTGGCGGGGTGAAGGGCAGCGGCATCGGCCGCTTCGGCGGCAAGGCCGGCATTGCCGAGTTCACCGACCTGCGCTGGATCACCCTCCAGAACACGCCGCGCCACTATCCGGTGTAGGGCAGCCGGTATACTCGGCGCATGACTCCTCCCGCAGCAACCGGCACGCCCGGCCCGGGCGGCCGCCGGTTGCCCGCGGCCTTCCGGGCGCTGGCCCACCGCAACTTCCGTCTCTACTTCATCGGCCAGGGCATCTCGATCCTCGGCTCCTGGCTGCAGCAGGTGGCCCTGAGCTGGCTCGTCTATCGCCTGACCGGTTCGGTGGCGCTGCTCGGTGTGACGGCATTCCTGTCGATGATTCCGCAACTCGTCGTCGGCCCGCTGGCCGGTGCCTGGATCGACCGCCACGACAAGCGTCGCCTGCTGATCTTCGTCGAGCTCGGGCTTGCACTCCAGGGGCTTGCTTTGGCCGGTCTGACATGGACCGGCATGATCGGCGCCGAACTGATCGTTGCCATGTCGCTGTTACTCGGGCTGCTCAATGCGATAGAGACGCCGCTCCGCCAGTCGCTGCTGAACAGCCTGGTCGCGGGTCGGCGCGAGGACCTGACCAACGCCATCGCGCTCAACGCGATGCTCTACAACATCGGCCGTTTCGTCGGGCCGCCGATTGCCGGACTGCTGATCGGCCTGACCGGCGAGGCGTTCTGCTTCGGCCTGAACGCCGTGTCCTTTCTGGCACTGGTGTTTGCGCTGAAGGCGCTGCAGGTCGAAAGCACCGCGCGCGCCAGCGGCTCGGTTGCCGCCGTTTTCCGCGAAGGCCTGCGACACGCGCTGGACAGCTATCCGATCCGCGTGCTGCTCATCCTGCTGGCGGTCTCCAATTTCACCGTGTCCTGCTACGCGGTATTGCTGCCGGTGATGGCCAAGAAGGTGTTCCTCGGCGATGCGACGACACTCGGCTGGCTATGGGGTGCGGCAGGTTGCGGTTCGCTGTTCTCGACCCTGGTGCTGGCGAATCGCAAGTCGCTGCCGAGTACCGGGAATGCCGTGCTGGCCGGGGCACTGATCAGCGCCGTGGCACTGTTGGTCGTTGCCGCATCGACATGGTTTGCGATGACCGTGGTTGCCATGGCGGTACTCGGCTTCGGCATGGTGGTCACCAATGTCGGCTGCAATACCATCCTGCAAACCATCGCCCCCGAGCACCTGCGCGGGCGCATCGTGTCCTTCTTCACCAGCATTCGCTTCGGACTCGATGCGTTGGGCGGGTTGGTTGCCGGGCTGGCGGCGGAACGTCTCGGCGCGTCGACCACGTTTGCGATCGAAGGCATTGTGCTCGGGGTCGCGGTCACCGCATTGCTGGCGATGCGTCGACGTCTGGTGGATGCGCTGAAGGCCTAGCCGAGAAGCGTGTCACCACGGCTGACTTCTACCTGGCGATCAGCGGAATGCCAAGGTCGGCCACTTGCGCAAAGCTCGGCGACAGGCCCTGATCGAGCAGCTTGCGCGCCGGCATGTGGTCTTCCGGGCGATTGACGGAGTCGACCGCCAGCAGGACGTCGCCGCGGTAGTGGAACGCGGAGAACTTGTGCGAGGCCGGGGCGCCGCGCATCACCGTCCTGTCGTGGCCGTTGGCGAGGCCGACCATTTGCAGCTTGACGTCGTACTGGTCGGACCAGAACCAGGGGCTGGCGACGAAGGGTCGTTCCTTCCCCAGCAGCGCGGCGGCGGCCGATTTGCCCTGCTCGATGGCGTTCTGCACCGACTCAAGCCGCAGCAGGCTGCCGTCCGGGAGACGGCGCGCCGTGCAATCGCCGGCGGCGACGATGGCCGCATCGGCGGTGCGCGAGCAGGCGTCGACGACGATGCCGCGCTCGCACTCCAGCCCGGTCGCCTGGGCCAGCTCAACATTGGGCAAAATGCCGATACCGACCAGAACCAGGTCGGCAGGGAATTCGCGGCCGTCGGCGGTGCACACCGCGGCGACCTTGCCCTCGGCACCGGTCAGTCGGGAAACAGCCGCATTGAGTTCGACCGCCACGCCATGGTCGACGTGCAGTTTGCGGAAGAACTCCGACATCATCGGCGTCACCGCGCGCGGCATCAGGCGCTCGGCGCCTTCCAGCACCACCACTTCCTTGCCGAGCTTGCGCGCGACCGCGGCGAATTCCAGGCCGATGAAGCCGCCGCCGATGACGAGGACGCGCTCCGTCTTGGGCAGGATGGCCGCGATGGCCCGGGTGTCGGCCAGCGTGCGCAGCGGCAGGACATTGGCCAAGTCCGCGCCGGGCACCGGCAGCGGCCGGGGCCGCGAACCGGTGGCGAGGCAAAGTCCGGCATAGTCGATCGCGCGACCGTCGGAGAGACGGACCTGCTTCGCGGCTCGGTCGACGGCCGTGACGGAGACGCCGCTCAACAGGGTGATGTTTTTTCGCGCCAGCACCTCCGGCGCGCGCAGGGTCAATTGCGCTTCCGTGAACTCGCCTAGCAGATAGGCCTTGGAAAGCGGCGGCCGCTGGTAGGGCGGCCGCGGCTCGTCGCCGATCATCGTGATCGCGCCGTCGTAGCCATCGCTGCGCAGCGCCTCCGCCACCTGCAAACCGGCTTGGCCGGCGCCGATGATGACGATGGCCACTAGCTCTGCGCCGCGGGTAGCCGAACCACCATGCCGTCGAGTTCCGCTATGGCCTTGATCTGGCAGGAGAGGCGGCTATTAGGCCGGCGCTCGGCGGCGACGTTGGTCAGCATCGCTTCCTCGGTTTCGCTCGCCGCAGCCAGCTTGTCGGCGTGCGTCTCGACGTAGCAATGGCAGGTTGCGCAGGAGCACGATCCGCCGCACTCCGCTTCGATGCCGTCGATGCCGTTGCTGGTGGCGCCTTGCATCAGCGTCCAGCCCTCCGGCACATCGACGACGCTTTCATTGCCGTTCGGTTCGATGTAAGTGATTTTTGGCATGTCGGGTCTCTCTGTGGGCGAGGAAGCTCTAGCCTGCCGCGAGCTCCAGGCGGAGCGGGCTGCGGAAGGTGGACGAGGGCATCCACGGCAGTTGTTCCTGCACGCGATGGAATTCCGGGATCACCTTGAAGAACTCCTCGAAGGCGATGATGATTGCCATGCGCGCGATGGCGCTGCCCAGGCAGGCATGCACGCCGCCGCCGAAGCCGAGGTGGCCCTTGGGTTTGCGGTTGATGTCGTACGCATCCGGATTCTGAAACTGGCGCTCGTCGCGGTTGCCCGATCCATAGGCGAGGCAGACGAAGTCGCCTTGCTTCATGGTCTGGCCGTGGATGGCGACGTCCTTCTGCAGCCGGCGGCGGAAGCGCTGGGCCGAGGTATTGAAGCGCAGCGATTCCTCGACGGCGTCGCCGATCAGCTTGGGGTCGGCGGCGACGCGGCGGCGGGCGTCGTGGTAGTCGGCCATGTTGAGCGCGAACATCGACATGAAACCGCCCAGTGATTCGATGCCGGCCATGATCAGGGTGGTCGTGGTCAGCAGCACTTCCATCTCGTCCAGCTTGTCGCCGTCGATCTCGGCGGCGGAGAAGTGGGAGATGAGGTCGTCCTGCGGGTGCTTGCGCCGTTCGGCGATGACGCCGGCCGCGTAGTCGCGCATCCAGTTGTAGGCGGCGATGTGCTCGGGGCCCTTGGCGCGTGTCACCGGGTCGGACTGCACCATCAGCACCGCCTTGTCACGTACCGTCTGCTCGTCGCCCATGGGCAGACCCAGCGCCGCGAACAGCACGCGCACCGTGAACTTGGACGAGAAGTCGTTGATGAAGTCGAACTGCTTGACGCCCCGCAGTTCCGCGACGGCGCCGGCGGCGATGTCGCGCATCGGGCCGCCCAAGGCTTCCAGGTTGCGCTTCAGGAAGGCGTGCTGGACGAGGCCGCGCAGGCGGTCGTGGCGTGGGGGATCGGTGGTGCCGAGCGTCGAGCCGGCCCGGTTGGGCAGTTCGGTCATCAGGTTGCCGCTGGCCGACGAATAGGTCTGCCAGTCGTTCAGCGCGGTGACAATGTCGGCGTAGCGCGAGAAGACCCACATGCCGGCCTCCTCGCTCCAGAAGCAGGGGTGCTCGTCGCGAAGCGTCTTGTAGAGCGGGAATGGATCGGAATCCACTGCCGGTGAATAGGGATCGAAGCTGAAGCCCATCGTGGTCTCCTCCTGTGTTGTTGTGGCATGAATGGTAGGAGCCGCGGCGGCAGGAAGTAATGGACATTCGCGGCAATGGGTTGTACTTTTTGAACATGAAGCAGAATCATTCGATTTCCCACTACGCGCTGTATGGAGAATTGTTCTCCGCGCACGACCCGGAGTTCGTGCACATCGAGGACATCAGCGCCCGCTCGCTGCTCTACGAGTGGCGCATCCGGCCGCATGTGCACAACGGCATGTTCCAGCTCGTGATCCTGCGCACCGGCAACGTGTCGGTCTGGCTCGACGAAACGGTTACCGAGATGCGGGCGCCCTGTGCAGTGGTGGTGCCGAACGGCGTGGTGCACGGCTTCGAATTCGAGCCGGATACCGCCGGTCAGGTGGTGACAGTGGCGGACGCGCTGGTGGTGGCCATGCACGACCGCAGCATCCGCAAGCAGTTCAGGAACCTGCAAATGACCCCGACGGTCGTGGACTTTTCGCGCGATCCTGAGCAGTTCGAGCGCATCGAGGCGACCTTGACCCACATGGAGAAGGAATTCCAGTGGCCGCAGCCGGGGCGGGCGGCGATGCTCGAATGGCTGTTCCGCGTGCTGATGCTGATCATCCGCCGCCAGGTGGATATTCAGGAAGTACAGGCGGAATCGCGCGGCAGCCGCTTCGACGCCTTCACGCGCTTCCGGCAACTGGTGGAGGACCATTACCAGGAGCACTGGAGCATCGCCGCCTATGCCGGCGAACTGGCGGTGACGCAGCAGACGCTCAACCGCATCTGCCGCGCCTTTGTCGGCAAGGCGGCGCTGGACATCGTGCAGGAGCGCCTGCTGCTGGCGGCGCGTCGGCATTTGATCTACACCGACGCCTCTGTGGAAGCGATCGCCTATGGCCTCGGCTTCCAGGACCCCGCCTACTTCTCGCGCTTCTTCAAGCGGCTGGCCGGCATGGCGCCCGGCCAGTTCCGCCAGGCGCGCGAAGCGGCGGAAGCCTGAGTCAGGCGCCCGCCAGCGCCGCCCGGTTGGCGGCCAGCCAGTTGTCCAGCGCTTGCGGCGCGGTGCCGGTGAGCTTGCGGAAGTCGTCGGTGACGGCGGCGACGCGGCCGGCCTTGGTATTGGTATCGAAGGAGGCGAAGATCTCGGCCAGCGCGCGCGGCCAGCCGGTTGCCGCGACGATGCCTTCGATCAGGCCTTCGAGCGGCACGTCGACGACGCTGATCGGCTTGCCGGTGAGCGCGCTCACGCGCTGCGCCACTGCCGCGGTACTGAAGGCTTCGTTGCCGGTCAGCGTGTAGGTGGTCCTGCCGGTGTCGGAGGCAGCCAGCACCACCGCTGCGGCGCGCGTGCAGTCGGCGCGGGAGATGTAGGCCACCTTGCCATCGCCGGCGGCGCTGTACCAATGCCCGCTTGCGAGCGCGGCGGGCAGTGACAGGAACAGATTCTCCATGTACCAGCAGTTGCGCAGGAGGGTCCAGGACAGCGGGCTGGCGGCCAGCGCCTGCTCGGTGCCCAGGTGGTCGGGCGCGATCAGGAGCGGCGAGTCCTCCGGCATGGGCATGGACGTGTAGACGACGTGCCCGACGCCGGCCTGGGCGGCTGCGGTCACCGCGTTCCTGTGCTGGGCGATGCGGTGGCCGGGGCGGTCCAGGGCGTCGGTGCTGATCAGCAGCAGGCGCTGGGCGCCGGCAAATGCCTTGGTCAGCGAACCGGCGTCGTCGAAGTCCGCGGCGCGCACCGCGACGCCCCTGGCGGCCAGTGCGGTGAGCTTCTCCGGATGGCGGGTGGTGGCGATGATCCGGTCGGACGGCAGCTTCAGGGTGTCGAGCAGGTGGGCGATGACGAGTTGGCCGAGGTGGCCGGAAGCGCCGGTGACGAGCAGTTTGTCGGACATGAGGTACCCTTTCGTTTGTTGGTACCGAAAGGATACTTAGGCTAATATAGAGTACAAGTAGGGAGCGATCCGTAAGTCACTAACATCGGTGTAACCGACCTGCAAAGGGTTTCTGCCATGAGCCTGCACAAGCCCAAGGGCCGACTGGCCGAACTGTGCCCCATCCGGGACGTACTCGATCGCGTCAGCGACCGCTGGTCGGTGCTGGTCATGAACGAACTGCGCGAAGGCACGCTGCGCTTCGGGGAGCTGAAGGCGCGGATCGAGGACATCTCGCAGCGCATGCTGGCCCAGACCCTGCGCCGTCTCGAGGAAGACGGCCTGGTGGCGCGGGAAGTCTTTCCCACCATTCCGCCGCGCGTCGACTACACGCTCACCGGGCTCGGCCATTCGCTGCTGGTGCCCGTGCAGGGCATGATGCAGTGGGCCGCCGAGAACCAGGAGGCGGTGCGTGCCGCCCGGCGCGCCTACAAGCCGCCGCCTGGGAATCGGGCGAAATAGCGGCGTACCCCCATGCGGGGCATTTCATCTCGCCGCGGCTGACTTTCTGGCTGGTCAGAACAGCGGCAGGGTCGCGTCATCCGCCGGCGATGCGTATGCGGCGGCCGGTTCGGCCACCGCCGTGACCGGCCGGCACAGGGTGCCGACGCGTACTCCGAGCAGCCGCAACTTGCGGTCGAGCGACAGCCGCTTCAGGCACAGCCCCGCCGCGTGGCGGATCGCCTGCGCGTCGTCGGTCGGCTGCGGCAGGGTCAGTTCCCGGGTGGCGATCCTGAAATCGTCGTAGCGGAGCTTCACCCCGACAGTGCGTCCGACGTAGCCTTTGCGCCGCAAGTCTTCGGCCACGCGTTCGCAGAGCTGCGTGAATATCCCGCCGAGGGCGGCGCGATCGCCACGCGGATGCAGGTCGCGCTCGAAGGTCGTCTCGCGGCTCAGCGACTTCGGTTCGCTGTAGGTGACCACGGGGCGTTCGTCGCGGCCCTGCGCCGCTTCGCGCAGCCAGGCGCCGTAGTTGGGGCCGAAGCGGGCGATCAAGGCCTGCGGGTCTGCCGCCGCCAGGTCGCCGATGGACAGGATGCCCATGGCCGCCAGCTTCTCGTTGGCCTTGGGGCCGATGCCGTTGATGCGCTTGGCGGGCAGGGGCCAGATGCGCACCGGAATGTCCGCCGCGGTCAGGATGGTCAGCCCATCCGGCTTCTCCAGGTCCGAGCAAATTTTCGACAGCAGCTTGTTGGGCGTGATGCCCATCGAACAACTGAGGCCCGTCGCGGCCTTGACCCGCGCCTTGATCGCCGATGCCAGGGCGCGCACGCCGGCGTACGGGTCGGCGTCGGTTTCATCCTGCGATCCGGCGACTGGCGTGAGGTCGATATAGATCTCGTCGATGCCGCGATCCTCGATCATCGGTGCCACTTCGGCGACCGCTGCCTTGAACAGCCGTGAGAACTTCCGGTAGCGATCGAAGTCGGTGGGCAGCAGCGCCGCATCGGGCGCCAGCGCCGCCGCCTTCATGAGCCCGAGGCCCGAGTGAACGCCCAGCGCGCGCGCCTCGTAGGTTGCGGTGGTGATGACGCCGCGGCCGGCGTAGTCCGCCAGGCGCGCGAACCGCCAGGTACCGTCCGGCTGCAGCGCCGGCGGATGGCGCGAGCCGCCGCCCACGACCACGGGCAGGCCGCGTAATTCGGGATAGCGCAGCAACTCGACCGAGGCGTAGAACGCGTCCATGTCGAGATGGGCGATCCAGCGCATGGTCAGCGCCACATGTCCCGCATGCGCTGCGCGAGGTCGACCGCGGCCTGTTTCGATTCCGGGCTGCCGCGCTGGCCTTCGGGCGGAACGGGCCACGCCAATTGTTCGAAGCAGGGCAGCATCGCATTGCCGATGAAGCGGGTACGGCTGCCGTAGAGGTGGCGGTCGCCGAGGCCGCCTTGCTGGGTGACATAGAAGCGCTGCGGCGTCACGATATCGAGCGTGTCGCGGGCGCGGGTCATGGCGACATAGAGCAGGCGCCGTTCTTCCTCGATCTCCTCGGCGCTGCCGGTCGCCAGGTCCGACGGGATGCAACCGTCTACTGCATTCAGGATGCTCACCGCCGTCCATTCCTGGCCCTTGGCCGAGTGGATGGTGGACAGGATCAGGTAGTCCTCGTCGAGTGCCGGAATGCCTGACTGGTCGCTGGTCGCCTCCGGCGGGTCGAGCGTCAGCTCGGTCAGAAATCGCTCGCGGCTCGGATAGGTGGCCGCGATCTGCGCCAACTGCACGATGTCGCCCTGGCGGATGGCGGCATCCTCGTGGAGGCGCTCCAGTTGGACGATGTACCACTGGCCGACCTTCTCGAACGGCGCCGGCCAGTTGGCCCCGGACTGGCCGACCATCTCGACCAGGGCGCTGAACTCGGCCCACGCAGCGCGCGCGCCCTCGGGCACCGGCTGCTCGGCGAGCAGGGCGGCGCCGGGCGCTGCGCTCGCCACGTTGTCGAGGATGCGCCCGGCCGTCTTCGGCCCCACCCCGGCGAGCAACTGCAGGGCACGGAAACCCGAGACGCGATCGCGCGGGTTCTGGGCCCAGCGCAGCACGGCCAGTACATCCTTCACATGCGCGGCTTCGAGGAACTTGAGGCCGCCGAACTTCACGAACGGGATGTTGCGTCGCGTGAGCTCGATTTCGAGCCGTGCGCTGTGCGACCCAGCGCGGAACAGCACGGCTTGCGACTTGAGCCGGATGCCGTCCTCGCGCCGCGCCAGGATCTGCTCGGCGACGTAGCGGGCCTGATCTGCCTCGTCACGCACCGAGACGATGCGCGGTCGCTGGCTCGACGTGCGCTCGCTCCACAAGTCCTTGGTGAAGCGCTCGCGCGCCTGGCCGATCACCGCATTGGCGGCGGTGAGGATGGCTTGCGTCGAGCGGTAGTTCCGGTCCAGCGTCACCTGGTGCGGCGGCACGGGAAAGTGCGAGGGGAAGTCGAGAATGTTGCGCACCGTGGCGCCGCGAAACGAGTAGATCGCCTGTGCGTCGTCGCCGACCACGGTCAACCCGCGACCTTCGGGCGAGAGCCCGAGGAGGATCGTCGCCTGGAGCCGGTTGGTGTCCTGATACTCGTCGACCAGGATGTGGCTGAAGCGTTCGCCGAGCTCGGCGGCCAGCACGGGCTCGGCCACCATCTGCGCCCAGTAGAGCAGCAGGTCGTCGTAGTCGAGCACCTGCTGCGCCTGCTTCGCTTCGACATAGTGGCGGAACAACTGGCGCAGATCGTCCGCCCATTCGGCGCACCACGGATAGGTCGCCTGGAGCACCGTCGCCAGGTCCGCCTGCGTATTGACCACCGCCGAGTAGATGCCCAGGCAGGTGCCCTTGAGCGGGAAGCGCTTGTCGCGCGCCGAGAAGCCGAGTTCGTGGCGCACGAGGTTCATCAGGTCGGCAGAGTCCTCGCGGTCGTGGATCGTGAAGTCGGCGCCGAGGCCGATGCGCTGCGCGTAGTCGCGCAGCAGGCGCGCGCCCACGCCGTGAAAGGTTCCGGCCCAGGGCAGCACCGGCGGCGCGGCTCGGCCCGCGGATTTCGCCAGCAGGCGCATCGCGCGCCTGACCATCTCATCCGCCGCCCGCCGCGAGAAGGTGAGCAGCAGCACGCGGCCAGGGTCGGCGCCGTGGGCGATCAAATGCGCCACCCGATGCGCCAGCATGTTGGTCTTGCCCGAACCGGCACCCGCGATCACCAGCAGCGCGCGCCGTTCGTCCATGGCCGCGCTGCCGACGCCGAATTCGACCGCAGCGCGCTGGGCGGCGTTCAGGTGCGAGAGGTCAAGGCCGATGGCCGGAAGGGTGGCGGTCATGGAAACCCTGGATTGCGGGCGCAAATACGAGACCTGTACAATAATACAGTATCTCGGGTGGGCACAACCCGGTTCCGGACCATGCTAGACCATGCCGCGAAAGTAGTTGAATGTTCCAATCGGGAGTTCCACAGTTCACGGGGCGTCTGCAACCCGCCTGAAAGGAGATCGCCATGCCCCAGAACGACTTGACTCCCAACGATCGCGCCTCGTTCAACGAGGCGCTCGTGGGGATACTTTCAGATCATGCCACGCTGCGTCGCCTGGCCGCCGCCACGACATCGCACCATGGCAATGCCGCCGACGAGGCCATGTCGCTGGCGGAAGCGATGGAAACCCATGAGCGCATCGAGGCGCGCCTGTTCGCGCTGCCGCTCATCACCCGCCCGCCGGAGATCGTTATCTCGACCGCAGCCCGGGCGCACCAGCGCTGCATGGAATTCGCCACCGGGACCTACCACCTGCCCGATACGCGTGCGGCGGTAGCCTCGTTCGTCGATGCGCTGCTGGCGCACCTGGCGGCCGAAGAGGCCTGGCTTGCGCAGGAGGACGAACGGCAGAAAGAAAGGTTGTCCATCATCAACTGACGGCGGGGTATACCGCCGCGGGACAGTTCGGGCCGTCACGACTGATTTTCGAGTGTCAGCGACCTGCCGGTTCTGGCGCCGCGAATTCCTCGGTATCGATCTCGGTTTGCGTCGCCGCGTTGTAGCGGCTGCCGACGACCGTCTGCTGGTTGATCAGCACGTCGAGTCGGCGGACGATGCCGTGCGGCAGTTCGATGGCCTCGGCGGCCAGGTTTTCCGCGAGGTGGTCGAGGCGCGTCGTGCCGGGAATCGGGATGATGTCCTCGCCCTTGGCCAGCAGCCAGGCCAGGGCGAGTTGCACCGGCGTGCAGCCGATTTCGGCGGCGATGGCGGCGTAGGCGCGGTACAGCTTGCGGTTCTCCGCATAATTGGCCGGCTCGAAGCGCGGCATCTGGCGGCGGATGTCCTTCGCTTCGAAGGCCGCGACGTCTTCGAGGCCGGCCAGGAAGCCGCGCGCCAGCGGGCTGAACGCTACGAAGGCGACACCGAGCTTGCGACACTCGTCGAGGACGGCGATCTCCGGGTTGCGCGTCCAGAGGGAGTATTCGGACTGCACGGCGGCGATCGGATGGACTAGGTGGGCGCGGCGCAACGTCGCTGCGGAGACCTCGGAAAGGCCGATCATGCGGATCTTGCCGGCCCAGACCAGCTCGGTCAGTGCGCCGATGCTGTCCTCGACCGGCACGCGCTTGTCCCAGCGGTGGAGGTAGCACAGGTCGATGACGTCGGTACGCAGCCGTTGCAGACTGTCCTCGACGGTGCGCTTGATGGCCTCGGGCCGGCCGTCGATTTCGCGTACGCCGGCGGCGTTCCTGAACATGCCGCACTTGGTGGTCAGCACGAATTCGCTGCGCCGGTGCGCCAGCGTCTCGCCGATCAGCGTCTCATTGGCGCCGAAGCCGTAGAGCGCGGCGGTATCGAACAGCGTGTAGCCG
>JACRIZ010000122.1 GCA_016235765.1 Rhodocyclales bacterium
GAGCAGCGTCGGGTAGCTGATGCCGAGCTTGCCGACGAAGGCCGCAGCCGTGGCCCGGTCCTGGCCGGCATTGACCGCCAGCACCTCGATGCCCGCTGCCTTGTGCCGCTGGTAGGCGGATTCGATGTCCTTCATCTCGCCCTCGCAATACTTGCACCAGTCGGCCCAGAAGCGGATCACCACCGGCTTGCCGGCGAAGTCGGCGGGAAACTGCACGCGCGTGCCGTCGAGTCGCACGGTCTCGAACGCGGGTGGCGTGTCGCCACGGCTGACTTTTGGCGGCGGTTCGCCGGCGCAGGCGGCGAGCAGCAGGAGGGCGGCGAGGAGGGTGGGTCTCATCGGGGGCGGGCTGTTCTCGTTTGCGGTCATCATAGCGCAGGCCGCGCGCCGGCAGTTCAGAGCGGCATGGCAAGGCTGACGATGCAGCCTGCCGGTTCGGCATTGTTGCGGCTGAGCACCGCGCCGAGGCGCGTGGCGCGGCTTTCCATGTTGCGCAAGCCGCGGCCGCCGGGCCGCTGCTCGGCCGGCAGGCCGCGGCCGTCGTCGCGCACTTCGAGCTGCAGTTTTTGCCCGGCGACGGCTATCGATACCCGCACGTTGCGCGCACCGGCATGGTGGATCACGTTCGAGATCGCCTCGCGCAGGATGCGGCCGAGGTTGAGCGCCTGCGGCTGGCTGAGGCTCAGGCCTTCGAGCGCGCCGCCGGTCCGCCAATCGAGCGCGACGCCGGCCTCGGTCAGGCGCTGGTCGCATTCGACGCGCCAATCGGCAAAGACGTCCTCGATCCGGTAGCTGCCGGCGCCGGTGCGCGAGACGACATCGCGCAGGTCGCGCAGCGCCGAGCGCGCCAGGTCGGCATCTTGCGGGCGGGCGGCGCGGAACACCAGCGATAGCAGCTTGGCGCCGACGTCGTCGTGCAAGTCGCGGTAGATGCGCTCGCGTTCCTCGACGACCACGTGCTCCATTTCCAGTTCGCGCATGCGCGCGTAGCTGTCCTGCAACTGCGCGTGCTTCTCCTGGACGCGCTGCTCCAGCTCGTCGTTGAGCGATTCGTAGCGGTTCAGTGCCTGGACGTAGCGGCCGGTCATGATCAGGCCTACGGCGAGGAAGATCAGCGGCGCGCTGTACTGGAGCAGGAACACATGGTCCAGGGGCAGGGCAGCGGCGGCGAACCAGAGGTGGCGGCTGTGCATCAGCCAGTCGTGCAGGCCGAACAGCACCACCAGTCCGAGTGCGGCGACCAGGAAGCGCGCATCCCGGTTGCGGTCGCGCAGCGCGGCGCGGACCAGCAGGGTGAGCGTCGCCGCGGCGACCGCCAGCGTGTAAAGATGCCAAAGGGAGGTCAGCGTCAGGTAGTGACCGGCGGGCACCAGCGCGACGCTGATCGGCGCGACGAAGACGCCGAACCAGATGACGGCGAACAGCGGACGCGGCATCACGCCGACGAAACGCAGCAGCGAAATGAGCAGGAAGCCCGAGAAGACCTGGAACGAAGCGCTGATCAGGATCTCCCAGCCGGCGGTGTCCAGCGGTACGTCGCGGATGTAGAGATTGGTCGACTGCGCGGCCCAGAGCAGGGCCGAGGCGGCGAAGTAGGCGTACGCCGTGTCGCGGCGGCGGCGCAGCCAGAGGCTCAGCGTCAGGAGGCCGATGCCGGCGATCAGCAGCGTCGCGGTCTGGTTCACCGTGATGCGCCAGAAGTAGGCCTGTTCGTACTCGGCGCGCAGCAGGCTTTCCGGGCCGATGGTCGGCGGGTAGAGCGCGGCCTGCGTGTAGGCATGGTTGCGCAGCCGGATGTGCAGCGTATTGGTCTCCGCCGAGAGCAGGCCCGGCGGGACGAGAAAGATCAGCGGCCGGTTCCAGTTGCGCGCCACCGGCTCGTCGAAGCGGCCGCCGTCGCCGATCGGCCGGCCGTTGAGCCACACCGCAGCATTCATCACCAGCCGCGACAGATAGACCGCCTGCAGCGGTTCGCCGGGGTCGGCGAGCCGGAAGCGGAAGCGATACCAGCCGTTGCCTGTCGCCTCCGGGTGGTCGAGGCGCCACTGGTCGGGCAGCGTTTGCGCCTGCCAAGCGGCCGAATCCGGCGGCGGCTCGGCGCCGTCGTCGAGGACGAAGTCCGCCTGCTCCAGCACCTGCACTGCTGCCTGCGCCGGTGCCGCCAGCGCCAGGAACAGCAGCAGGAACAGATTCGGCAGCCAGGCGCGCACGGTTCGCTCAGAAGAAGGTGCTGAGGCGCAGGTACACGTCGCGCACGCCGACGAAGTTGCGGCCGCGCACGGCGTCCTGCACTTCCAGCTTGACGATCAGCGGCGCGGCGAACTTGCCGTTCAGCCACGCGTCCACGCCGCTCCACGCGACCGACAGCCGCAACTGGTCGGCGAGCGTCTCGGTGTTGGCGCTGAGGTAGCTCGTGTCGGTGCCGATGCTCGACGTGTAGCGGTCGGCCGCCTCGCGGTAGCGGTGCCAGGTGCCGGCAATGCGCCAGTCGCCGAAGCGCTTGCCGAGTTCGATGTCGTGTTCGTAGTAGTTGCCGAGCTTGCGCCGCAGGTTCTCGGTGGTTGCGGTGGTCAGCGGATTGCCGGGGCGCAGCCTGACGTTGTCCTCCAGTTGCCAGAAGTATTCGCCGAGCAGGTGCAGGTCGAAGCCGGCGCCGAGGTCGCGGAAGTACTCGAGCCGCGCGCGCAGGTCGGTGCTGCCGTCGCCCGGCGGGATATCCACCAGATTGTTCGGATCGTCGTCCCTGGCCATGCCGAAGCGCACGCCCAGGCCGAGGATGGCGCTGTCGATGTCGCTCTTGCTGAAGCGCCACAGCATGCCCATGGTCGGGTCGCCGATGCCTTCCGAGCGGGTCGTTTGCAGCGGCCGGTAGCCCAGCGGGCCGGTCAGCACCGACTGCAGCCAGGCGGTGCCGATGCCGCCGTCGACCGAGAAGCGCACCTTCGTCGTCGTCCGCGCGTAGGGGATGATCGCGCCCACGGTCAGGTCGCCGGTCACGCCGTAGCCGAACATCAGCTCCGCGTACTCGGTGACGACGCTGGTGTCGAGGCGCAGCGTGCCCGCCAGGCCCAGCGTCGCCAAGTCCAGGCCGTTCATGCCGGCATCGAGGTCGACGCGATCCTTTGCGTTGTCGAAGCGTGTCGTGTAGCCGTTGCGCAGCAGCGTCAGGCGCGTCGCCCAGCGGCCGTCGGGCGCCATGCCGTCGAGTCCATAGCCGCTGGCGGCGGGCAGCGGCTCGGCCGAAGCAGTGGCCGCGACGATCACCAGGGAGAGCAGTAGCGCGCTGAGCAGTCGGGGAGCTATTTCAATCATGCCGGGAGTCTCGTACAAAGGTAATAAGGCTAACCGATACGGGCCCGGATTGTCGCGGCCCCCCGCGTTCGCGGGGGTGCCGAATAGCCCGATAGGACTAAGCCCCCGCGAGCACGGGGGTCACACGGCAGGAAGGCCCCACTAGCATCCGATCCCGTATGCGGCACTCCGCCGCAATGTCCAACCCAGGGGGATGCAGGCCATGAAGATTCGTCGTAGTGCTCTCGCCGTGCTGCTTGCCGGCGGCGTAATGATGTCGCAACTGGCCGGTTGCGGCGGCGGGGGCGGCAGCAGCGGCTCGGCCGCCGCGACCAGCGCATCGACCACGCTGGCCGGCACCGCCATGGCCGGTCCCTTCCTGAGCGGCCAGGCGTGCGCCTATCGCGTCGCCAACGGCGCCAAGGGCGCGCTGCTCGGCAACTGCGCCAACCTTGCCGGCAGCGCCTTCAACATCGACATCGGCGGCTACACCGGCGACGTGCTGATCGAGATCGCCGCCGGCGCCACCTACGACGACGAAGCCAATCCCGCCGACAGCGTCAATGGCACTGTGCTGACCGGCGCGCTGCGTACGCTGATCAACGTCGGCGCTGCGGGCGGCAGCATCAACGTCGCCGTGACGCCGCTTACCGAAACGGCGGTGCGCCTGGCCGGCGCCACGCTCGATGCCGCCACCGTGCAGGCCGCCATCACCCAACTCCTGGCCGTCCTGCCGACGGTGAATGGCCTCGACCTGCGCGGCACCGTGCCCGTCACGAGCACCAACCTGGGCCTTGCCTATCGCGAAATGCTGCGCGCCCTGTCGCAACTGCAATGGGTCGCGGGCGGCAATGCCGCCTACACCGGCGGCCTCGATGCCTACCTCGCCGTGCTGATCGGCCAGCTCGGCAGCAACGGCAACACCGTTGGCGCCGACCTGCTCGCGCAACTCGGCAGCGGCCTCAACGGCAGTTGCGCGGTCAATGCCGGCGCGCTGAGCTGCACCGTATCGACCGGCGGCGGTGGCGGAGGAGGCAGCCTGACTTGCAACACCGCACACTATTCCAGCCCGGTGCGCGTTCCGACGTCGGGCGAACTGACCGCCTTCGCCATGACCTATAGCGGCAACACCGGCACCTTCGACATGAGCGGATTCACCGCCACCGGGCCGGCAACCCTGGTGTTCTCCAACGCCGGAGCGCTGAGCTACAACGGCGCTGCGCAAACGGTCCAGTCGGTCTGCTACGAAAACAATGCGACCTACGGCGCCATGCTGTACGTCGAGTACGGCACCACGGGCTCGGTGGATCTGTTTGCCGCCAATGGTGGCGGCTTCAGCGGCAGCCTGCCCGACATGACCGGCATCTGTGGCAACGCGCCGGGGTGCCCGGCCGGCGGCGGTGGCGGCGGTGGCGTTGGTCCGCTGTCCATTCCGGGCGGCAGGAGCATTACCAGCGCCGCCAGCGTGAGCTACGCGCCTTTCCCCAACCAGCCCGGCAAGATCATCACCATCACCGAGGCTGGCGTGACGCTCACGCTCTACGACTACCAGGGAAC
>JACRIZ010000019.1 GCA_016235765.1 Rhodocyclales bacterium
CCGCCGGCCGGCAGCGCCCAGAGCGCGGAGACGCGCTGGCCGTTGCCATCGGAACGCAACTGGTAGATGCCGACGCCGATCAGGAAGAGGGCCAGGGTCTTCACCAGCCACTCGGCATCGACGAGGCGGAAGAGCCAGAAGGCGACGACGACGCCGACGATTGCGGTCGGCAGCACGTGGGCGATCTCGCGCCAGTCGATCGCCCGCCGGTCGCGCACGCCCTGCACGGCCGAGGCCGCGTAGTCGAGGATCACCACCAGGGGCACGGCGACGGTCAGCGGCAGGAGCAACAGCAGCAAGGGAGTGGCGATCAGTCCGGAGCCGAAGCCGGCAATGCCGCGCACCACGTAGGCGATGCCGACCACCGCCAGGGCGGCGACCAGTTGACCGGACGACAGTGCTTCCATGCATGCTCCAATGAAACGACCCCACGGGCGGCGCGGTAATGTACCAGAGGAATGCAGTCGGAATTGCAAGTCATCGCCACAGACTTTCGGATATATGCCTTTCGGTATATGCTTGGCATGGGAGCCATGGTGATACTTCAATGAGCTGCGTCCGCGACGACGCCAACGTCCAGCCCGGCTACCGGCAGCAGGGAGTTGCCGGCGGGCCTGTTGACTCCTTCGACATCTTTCCCTGGAGCAGCGATTTCGAGACGGGCATCGAGTTCATGGATGCCCAGCACCAGACTCTGGTGCGCCTGCTCAACATCCTGGCCAGGAAACTGGTCGATCCTGCCAGCGCGATGGCCTGCGACGGCGTGCTCGATGAACTGAGCGAGTACGCGGTCTACCACTTCGAGTCCGAAGAAGCCCTGATGCGGCAGTTCCTGCCCGGCGACGCCATGGAAGCCGGCCACTTGTGCACGCACCAGGACTTCGTCACCGAAATCGGGCGCCTCAAGGCGCTGGCCGAGAGCGAGACCGACGGCGCACCGATAGAGCGGATCGTCGGCTTCCTCAGCCATTGGCTGGCCTACCACATCCTCGACGTCGACCGCCGCATGGCCATGGTCGTGCGGGCCGTGCAGGCCGGCACGCCGCTGGCCGAAGCCAAGCTGCAGGCCGATCGCGCCATGTCGGGCGCGGTCCGCAAGCTGATCGAGGCGGTGCTCGGGATGTACGACATCCTGTCCTCGCGCACCCTGCAGTTGATGAAGGAGGTCATCGAGCGCACGCGCATCCAGGATGCATTGCGGGAGCAGAAGGAGTTCCTCGCCGCCGTGTTCGAGAATGCGCTCGATGCCGCGGTGCTGATGAATGCGCGCGGCATCATCACTGGCTGGAACGCGCAGGCGGAGAAGGTCTTCGGCTGGACCAAGGCCGAGGCCATCGGTCGGCCGATGGGCGACACCATCGTGCCCGGCCGCCACCGCACCGCCCATGCAGTCGGCCTCGCCAACTTCCTGGTCACCGGCGAAGGCCCGGTGCTCAACAACCGCATCGAAACGGAGGCCGCGCATCGCGACGGACACGAGTTCCCGGTCGAACTGTCGATCACGCCGATCCGTACGGTGGACGGGTACGAATTCAGCGCCTTCGTCCGCGACATCACCGACGCCAAGCTGCAGAACGCCGAGCTGGAGAAGTACCGCCTGCGCCTGGAAGTGCTGGTCAAGCACCGCACCGCCGACCTGACCCTGGCCAAGGAAGCCGCCGAAGCCGCCAATCGGGCCAAGACCACCTTCCTGGCCAAGATGAGCCACGAGCTGCGCACGCCCATGAACGGCATCATCGGCATGACCGAGCTGGCATTGCGCCGGGCGGTCGACCCCGCGCAGCAGAACCAGCTCGACAAGGTGCGCGCCAGTTCCGAGCATCTGCTCGCCCTCATCAACGACGTCCTCGACCTCGCCAAGATCGAGGCCGAACGGTTGACGCTGGAACATGTGCCGTTCAGCCTCGATGCCGTCCTCGACAATATTGCCGATTTGTTCGCCGTCAAGGCCGGCGAGCAGCACCTGTCCCTGCTGATCGACGTCGCCCCGACGCTGCGCGGCCAGCCGCTGCTGGGCGACCCGCTGCGGCTGACGCAAGTCCTCATCAACCTCACCGGCAACGCCATCAAGTTCACCTACCAGGGGTCGGTCACCGTCCGCGCCTTCGTCGCCGAAGACGGCGCCGAGGACCTGCTGCTGCGCTTCGAGGTCACCGACACCGGGGTCGGCATTTCTCCCGAGGACCAGCGGCGGGTCTTCGATGCCTTCGAGCAGGCCGACAACTCGACCACGCGCAAGTATGGCGGAACCGGCCTGGGCCTGGCCATCAGCAAGCGCCTGGCCATGATCATGGGCGGCACCATCGGCGTCGCCAGCCAACCCGGTGTCGGCAGCACCTTCTGGTTCACCGCCCGCGTGGCCAAGGCGGGCCCCGCCGCCGCGCCGGCGCCGCCCGACTACGGCCAGCAGGTCGAGGAGGAATTGCGGCGGCGCCATGCCGGCGCAGGCATCCTGTTCGCCGAGGACGAGCCGATCAGCCAGGAGATCACGCGCCAACTGCTCGAAGATGCAGGCCTCGTCGTCGACGTCGCCGCCGACGGCGCCGCCGCGGTGCACCTGGCCGAGCAGGCGCATTACGACCTGGTGCTGATGGACATGCAGATGCCGGTCATGGACGGACTCGAAGCGACGCGGCAGATACGCAGCCTGCCCGGCCACGAGACCGTGCCCATCCTGGCCCTGACCGCCAACGCCTTCACCGACGACCGCGCCAAATGCCTCGCCGCGGGCATGAACGATTTCCTCGCCAAGCCCGTCGAGCCGCGTCGCCTCTACGCCGCGCTGCTGAAGTGGCTGGCGCGCGTCCCGACTTAGCGACGCGTACCGCCGCGGCTGACTATTGTCGTTGCCACCGGCATGACCGCGGTGGCATCATTGGCAACCCGAACGACTGAGGAAGGCAAGCAGATGACCTTGATATGGCGCAAACAGCTTGAGATCGGCGACGAGGCGATCGACACCGATCACAAGTACCTCATCTGCCTGATCAACACGGTGGAATTGACGCTGCGGACACCCCAGAATCGCGAGCTGCTGCCCACGACGCTGGCGCAACTCGAGGAATACACGCACACGCATTTCGAACGCGAGGAGTCGATCATGCTGGCCATCCGCTATTCGCGCTATGACCAGCACAAGATCCAGCATCAATTGCTGCTCAAGGAACTTGCCGCCATCCAGAAGAAGATCGAGGCGAAGGGCGACGGGGAGTTTACCGAGGAGGAATGCACGGCCATCGCGACCCTGTTCCGCCATTGGCTGCTCGACCACCTGGTCAAGGAGGACACCCAACTGCGGGCAGCCCTGACCGGCAAGTAGCCCTCGATCAGGGCACCAGTACGACCTTGCCCGTATTCTTGCGCGCTTCCAGATAGGCGTGGGCTTCGCCAGCCTGGTCGTACCTGAAGGTCCGGTCGACGTGCGGCCTCACCCAGCCGTCCGCGACGCCGCGCAGCAGCGCATCCATCCACTCGCGGAGCTTGCCGACCTCGCCCCACATGTGGCCGAGGTTCACGCCGAACACCGCCTTGTTGGTGTTCATCAGCCCGACCGGGTGGAACAGCGGCATGCCCACGGCCGCGGACAGTAGCCGCAGCGGACCGAACAAACCGGACTCGGTGGCGACCGAGACGCCGAACATGCCCAACCGCCCCGTACTGCGCAACGCCCGGTAGCTCTTCTTCCAATGGCTGCCGCCGAGCGGATCGGTGACCAGTTCCACGCCGCGGCCGTCGGTCAGCCGCGCCAGCTCCACCGACCAGTCCTTGCCGCGGTAGTCGATCGCCTCGTCGAGGCCGCGTGCCTTGAGGAAAGCATGCTTGCCCGGACTGGCGGTGCCAATGCTGCGCGCTCCGATGTGCCGGGCGACGTCGATCGCCGCCAGCCCCACACCGCCGCCCGCGTTGTGGATCAGCACGGTCTCGCCCTTGCGCAGCCCGCCCATGATCACCAGCAGTTGCCATGCGGTCAGGTAGTTCACCGGAATCGCCGCGCACTGCTCATGGCTCAACCCCGCCGGCCGCGCGAATACCTGCGCCTCGGGCGCCACCACCGCATCGGCATAGCCGCCGAAGCGCGTCAGCGCAAACACTTCCTTGCCGAACCAGTCCGTGCTGACTCCCGCACCGACCGCATCGACGATCCCGGACACCTCATAGCCCACCACGCAAGGCGGCTTCGGCGCATCGGGATACAGCCCCTGCCGCGCCAGCACGTCCGCGAAATTGACCCCGCTCGCATTCACCCGAATCCGCAGCGCCCCCGCCGTCGGCACCGGATCGGGCGCATCCTGCAGCACCAGCTTCTCCGGACCGCCATGACCGGTGATGACAATCTGCTTCATGTTGGCACTCTCCTGGCCGCGCACGGGATACCCACACTCTACATCCGCCGCCGAACGGCACAAGAGGAAAGTCAGCCGTGGCGGTACGCCTCACTGGGCATTGCCAGCAGCATGATTGAGATGGCATCATTCATACCCATGCTCAATGTATGTCCTTGCGCAGAGCGCGACGGTGCAGCTCCACCATTAGGGGAATATTCGGGGCTCAGACTGTCCCCTATTGTTCGCTATTGTTCCGCCCAGACGTCTTAGGAGTATTCATGTCCGCTCTTCGCCAGTTCTACTTTGCCATTTCGATTGCCCTTACGCTTGCCGCAAGTAGCGCGGCTGCCGATGACATCAACTTGCTTCCGAAATACGGCTCCGCCGCAAAGAACGATGCACAGAAAGCCGCCGATGCAAACTTTCTCGCGACCATCGACAACTTCTACAAAGGAGACCAGAAGAAGGCCGCCGGCGAAGTTGCTGCCCGGGGCTGGCAATTCCTGCGGCAAGGAAACACAGCCGATGCGATGCGCCGTTTCAACCAGGCGTGGCTGATCGACAGTACCAACGCGCACGCATTGTGGGGAATGGCAGCGGTCTCCGGTAGCAAGGGCGACTTAGACCAATCATTGAAGCTCTTCTCCGAAGCGGAGCGCTTCGTTGGTAGCGATGTCGATTTCGCCGTCGACCAGGCGAAGACCATTGGCTTGGCCGGAGCACAATCGAATGACAAGGCACTGCTGCACGATGCATTCGCCCGCTTCGCCCGACTATATGAGCGTGCCCCTCAACACACATTGAATCTGCAAAACTGGGCAGTCACGTACTTCTACGTAGGCAATTACGCCGAGGCCTGGAAGAAGCTCAAGCTCGCGGAAGCCACTCCACGCAAGGCGGCAATTGATCCAGGGTTCGTCGCGGCTCTTCAGGAGAAGATGCCTCGACCGTAGCTCGCAGTTGTCGGGATACGGCAACGGCGGTGGCCGGCAACACGCCCCACCTAGAATCGGCGCATGAATCTTGCGCCTGAAAGAAGCACCCTCACCCTGCTGATCGCCTCCATACTGCTCCTGTCCGCCTGCGGCGGCGGCGGTTCATCCGGCGGCGGTACGACGACATCGTCGTCGAGCAGCACGTCCTCGAATACCAGCAACGTGCCGGTCGAGAACGTGGCGGTGCCGCCGGAAGACTCCTGCGCCATCGCCGGATTCGCCGCGACGATGTTGGCGGCGGTGAATGCGGCGCGGGCCACGGCGCGCTATTGCGGAAGTACCTGGTACTCCGCAGCACCGGCGCTGGCCTGGAACACCAAGCTGACACAGGCGGCCGCCGTGCACTCGCACGACATGGCGGCCAACAGCTTCCTATCCCACACCGGCTCGAACGGCAGCACGCTGGTCAACCGCGTCGATGCGACCGGCTATGTCGCCATCGCCTGGGGCGAGAACATCTCCGGCGGCAGCGCCACCGTCGATGCCGTGATGGCCGGCTGGCTGGCCAGCGCGGGGCATTGCGCGAACATCATGAATTCGACGTTCCGGGACTTCGGCGCCGCCTGCGCCCGCAACGACGCGGCGGCGTACCAGCGCTACTGGACCCAGGACTTCGCGACCCCGCGCTAGACCGGCGTCAGGCGACTGCCGAGACCCCGGCCGACTGGTGCTCCTCGCCGCCAAACAAGCCGTAGGCCTGCGCGAGCTTCATGATCTGGAGCATGAGTTGCGCGTCGCTGCTGCTGCTGCTCGTCGTGCTGCCGGTTGCGGTGCCGTCGCCGGTCGACGCGGTGCCGGTGCTCGACGAGCCGCTGGACTCCTGGAAAGCCATCGCTTCCTTGAACGTGACCTTGCCGTCGCCGTCGGCGTCGGCCGTGTCGAAGTTCTCGATGACGCTCGATAACAGGCCGGCGCGCTGGCTGTCGCTGCTGCCGATTTCATCGAGCTGGCTTTGCAGTTCTTCCTTGGTGAAGCCGGTGTCGTTCTCGGGCGGCGGCGGGGGCGGCATGCCGCCCATGGCCTCGTTCATGCGCATGCTCTGGAACTGGCTGTCGAGCGAATCCATCAGACTCTTCAGGCCGCTGCTCATCTCGTCCTGGGTGACCTTGCCGTCGCCGTCGCTGTCGAGCGACGTGAACAACTCGTCGGCCGACGAAGTGCTGCCGGTCGAGTTGACCTGCTGCAGGGCGCTCGCCAGGTCGGACTTCTCGATGTAGCCCTTGCCCGTGGTGTCGATCTGCGAGAAGAGGTCCTGTGCGAGCTTGCTCGAATCGGGACGCGGCGGGCGCTGCATGCCCGTCATCGCTGACGCGTAGCTGCCGATACTGCTGATGCTGCTGCTCATGGTGTGACTCCTTGCCTGGTTGATGAACTTGCGGCCACGACGTGGACGCTGCGACTCCATAGGCAAAATATCGGCCAGATCCGCTCGTACTAAGGGTTTAGCGGTGTAAAGCCGGGTAAAGTTAGGTTAAGGAATCGGTAGCGCCGACCGTGGAATTGCGCGCGTCACGCGCCGACCCGGCCGGCAGAAGGACGTGGAAGGAAAATTCTGCCGCGGCTGCCGGACCGCGAAACGCGGCGTCAACGGAACGCGCAGTGGCGCGCGGCAATCCTTGCCGCCCGCGTCAGCGCTTCGGCAGTTCGATCACTATGCAAAGTCCGCCTTCGGGACGATTCTCGGCCCGGATGCTGCCGCCGTGCGCCTCGATGGCGCGGCGCGCGATGGCGAGGCCCAGGCCAAAACCGTCCTGGTCGTTGTTGGCGAGGCGATGAAAGGGCTCGAAGATCGCCGCCAGTTGCGACGGCGGCACGCCGGGCCCATGATCGCACACCGATACGCACAGGCGGTCGGAGGTCGGCAACTCCGCCCGCACCTCGACGGTGGTTCCCGACGCCGTGTACTTCACGGCGTTGCGCAGCACGTTCTCGAAGGCGCGGTGCAGGGTCTCGTCACGGCCGTGACTGACGAAAGCGACGTCGCCGGAGAAGTCGAGATCGCGGTTGGCGATGCGCGCCTCGAAGCGGGCGTCCTGCGCGATGTCGGCCAGCATCTCGACGACGTCGAGCGGCACCACCGGATCCATGCCCGTGCCGGCATCCAGCCGTGCCAGCGTCAATAGTTGCCCGACCAGGGCGTCGAGCCGTACCGTTTCGCGCTCCACCCGCTCCAGGGTCGCCGCGATCTTGCCGGCATCCTGGTGGCCCAGGCCGATCGCGGCCTGGATACGCGCCAGCGGCGAACGCAACTCGTGCGAAACGTCGTGCAGCAGGCGACGCTGAGTGCTTACCAGCGCGTCGAGCTTCTGCGCCATCAGGTCGACATCGCGGCCGAGATCGGCCAGCTCGTCGCGGCGGCCATCCATCAATTGCTGCACGCGGGTGTCGAAACGACCTTCGGCGATTTCGCCGAGTGCCCAGCGCAGGTGGCGGATAGGCCGCGCGAAATACCAGGCGAGCAAGGCGCTGGCAACGAGGCTGGCCAGCAGCGCCGCGAGGATGGGCAGGACCGGCGGCGGCGGGCCGCGATCCGGCGGCGGTGGCGGCGGACGCCCCTCCTCCCAATGCGGCGGTGGCGGCGGCCCGCCGCCGCGAAATTCGTGGCCCGGCCCGAACTGCCGCTCGTGAAACAGCGACACGGCGAAGCCGACACCGACCCCCGCGATCAGCAGCGCGGCGAGGAAGGCGAAAAAGAACTTCCAGAACAGGCGGCCCATGCCTACTCGCGAATCAACTGGTAGCCAATGCCGCGCACGGTCTGGATCCACGAGCGGCCGTCGGGCAGACTGCCGAGCTTCTGGCGCAGGTTGCTGACGTGCACGTCGATGCTGCGGTCGTAGCGCGACAGCGGCCGACCCAACCCGAGTTCGGAAAGCGCCGCCTTGCTGACGACGTTGCCGACCTGCCGGGCCAGCGCTTCGAGCAGGTTGAATTCGGTGCTGGTCAGTTCCATGGGCTGGCCGTCCCATTCGGCGCGGCGCTTGTCCGGCCAGAGACTCAGCCGGCCGGCAAGAATCGTCGTCGGCTCGGCCGCGCTCGCAACCGGCGCGGTACGGCGCAGGATGGCGCGCAGCCGGGCGACCAGTTCGCGCGGTGTGCAGGGCTTGGGCACATAGTCGTCGGCGCCGAGTTCCAGGCCGAGCACGCGATCCACATCGTCGCCGCGCGCGGTGAGCATCAGCACCGGCATGCGGCTGTTCGCGCGGATGCGTCGCAGCGCCTCGATGCCGCTGATGCCCGGCATCATCACGTCGAGGATGGCGATGTCGTAGCCGTCGGCGAGCGCCAGCCGCACCCCGGACTCGCCGTCGTGGACGACATCCACCGCGAAGCCTTCATGCTCCAGGTATTCCTTCAGCATCGAACTCAGGTCGACGTCGTCGTCGACCAGCAGTACCTTCGCCATCGATCCTTCCCGAAGCCCGCGATTTGGCTGCCAATGATATGTCGGCGCGGCCGGGCGGCCCAGCCGGCTTTACCAAACTTTACCCGCCATTGACCGCGCTTTACCGGCTGCGGCGGGACACTGCGGTCCGCCAACCGACACGAAAGGAGTTCCCCATGAGTATCCGCAATCTGCTTGCCGGCTGCGCCCTCGCACTGGCAGCCGCCACCGCCTTCGCCGCGCCGGCGGCCGACATGCCGCCACCGCCACCGATGCTGGCGCCCGGCCGCGAGCCCATGCCGCCCTTCCTGCGCGGTATCACCCTCACCGAGGAACAGCGCGACAAGGTGTTCGAGATCATGCACGCGCAAATCCCCAGCTTGCGCACCCGCGAGAAGGAACTGCGGCAGTCCCGCGAAGGGCTGATCAAGCTTTCGCTGAGCGGCGAGTTCGACGACCTCAAGGCCAAGGCGCTGGCCGACGCCGGCGCCCGGGCGATGGCGGAAGTCGTCCTGACGCGTGCCCGCCTCGACCACAAGGTCTATCGGCTGCTCACGGCCGAACAGCGCAAGCAGCTCGAATCGCCGCGCCCGCACGATGCGGAGCGCTGCGGCGAGCCGCGCACAAGGTAGGGGCAAAGGCGGCTCCCGGCCCGTGGGCACGGGATACAATGGCGGTCTTTGATCGCCGCGCCTTTCCGCCCACCCGCATGCAACAGACCGAAAACCTCAATATCGAAGCCTTCGAGGCGATGCCGACCCCGGAGGAAATCCACCGCCGCGTGCCCATGACCGACGCGGCCGAAAAGTCAGTCGTGGCGGGACGCCGCGCC
>JACRIZ010000121.1 GCA_016235765.1 Rhodocyclales bacterium
CGCAAGCCTATCTCGACAGCCGCGCCCGCCTCGGCTTCCCGATGGCGCCCAAGGCCTGGGCCGACGAAGTCATGGCCAAGCTGAACGAAAAGAAAGCCGCATGAAGAATCTTCTGGTCGAACTCTTTGTTGAAGAACTGCCGCCCAAGGCGCTGAAGAAGCTCGGCGAGTCCTTTGCCGCTACGCTGGCCGCAAGTCTGAAATCGCAGGGCCTGGCGGATCAATCCGTCGTGACTTCCTTCGCCTCGCCGCGCCGGCTGGCCGTGCATGTCACCGCCGTCGCCGCCAAGGCTGCCGACAAGGCCGTGCAGCAGAAGCTGATGCCGGTTGCCGTCGCGCTCGACGCGAGCGGCAATGCCACGCCTGCGTTGCTGAAGAAGCTCGCTGCGCTCGGTGCCGATGCGTCGGTGGTGCCGACACTTAAGCGCGCCATGGACGGCAAGGCCGAAGCCTTGTTCCTCGACAACGTCGTGCCCGGTGCGACGCTAGCCGCCGGCCTGCAGACCGCGCTGGAAGCGGCGCTGTCCGGCTTGCCGATCCCAAAGGTGATGACTTACCAACTCGAGGACGGCTGGAGTTGCGTGAATTTCGTGCGCCCGGCGCATAAGCTGGTCGCGCTGCATGGCGCCGACGTGGTGCCGATCTCCGTGCTGGGTCTGAATGCCGGCCGCGAGACGCAGGGTCACCGCTTCGAGGCGGCCAGGCCGGTGGTGTCGATTCGCGATGCCGATTCCTACGCGGAGCAACTGAAGACCGAGGGTGCCGTGATCGCCGGCTTCGCCGCGCGGCGCACCGAGATCGAAAGTCAGTTGCGGCGCAACGCCGCCAAGGAGAACCTCAAGCCTATCGAGGACGAGGCGCTGCTCGACGAAGTGACGGCGCTGGTCGAGCGGCCGAACGTGCTGACCTGCCAGTTCGAGCAGGAGTTTCTCGATGTGCCGCAGGAATGCCTGATCCTGACCATGAAGGCGAACCAGAAGTATTTCCCGCTGCTCGATGCCGCCGGGAAGCTGACCAACAAGTTTCTGGTCGTCTCGAACATCAGCCCGGCCGATGCTTCCGCCGTCATCGGCGGCAACGAGCGCGTGGTGCGCCCGCGCCTGGCCGACGCCAAGTTCTTCTTCGACCAGGACCGCAAGAAGTCGCTGGCCGACCGCATTCCGGGCCTCGCGAAGGTCGTCTATCACAACAAGCTCGGCACGCAGGGCGAACGCGCCCAGCGCGTCGCGGCGATCGCCCAGGCGATAGGCCAGCAGCTTGGCGGCGAGGCTTTGGCACGTCAGGCCGACCAGGCCGCGCTGCTCTCCAAGGCCGACCTGCTCACCGACATGGTTGGCGAGTTCCCCGAGCTGCAAGGCACCATGGGCCGCTACTACGCGCTGCACGACGGCCTGCCGGTGGAGATCGCCGACGCCATCGAGGACCACTACAAGCCGCGCTTCGCCGGCGACACCTTGCCGCGCGGCCAGGTCGGCGTCTGCGTGGCGTTGGCCGACAAGCTGGAGACGCTGGCCGGCATGTTCGGCATCGGCCAGTTGCCGACCGGCGACAAGGACCCTTTCGCGCTGCGCCGCCATGCGCTGGGCGTGGTCCGCATGCTGATCGAACAGGACCTGCCGCTGGACCTCGGCTGGCTGTTCAAGGCCGCGCAAGTCGCCGACGAAAAGGTGGCGGCACAGCTCGCCGACTTCATCTATGAACGCCTGGCCGGCAGCCTGCGCGATCAGGGCTACTCGGCGCTGGAGGTCGACGCGGTGGTCGGCCTGCGCCCGCAGCGCCTGGGGGACATTCCGAAGCGCCTCGCGGCCGTGCGTGCCTTCGCGGCACTGCCCGAGGCGGCCAGCCTTGCTGCGGCCAACAAGCGCGTCGGCAACATCCTCAAGAAGGCCGACGGCGCGGTGGCGGCGCAGGTGAATGCCGCGCTGCTCAAGGAGCCGGCCGAGGTCGCGCTCAGCGCCGCGCTCGCCGACGTGAAGCCGAAGGCCGACGCGGCCTTCGACAGGGGCGACTACACGGCCTCGCTGCAATTGCTGGCGGCGTTAAGAGGTCCCGTCGATGCCTTCTTCGATGGCGTGATGGTGAATGCCGAAGACCTCCAACTGCGCAACAACCGCCTCGGCCTGCTGGCGGTCCTGCATCAGGCCATGAATCGCGTCGCCGACCTGGCCAGGCTCTCCGCATGAAGCTGATTATCCTCGACCGCGACGGCGTCATCAACCACGACTCCGACTTGTACATCAAGTCGCCGGACGAGTGGCGGCCGATCCCGGGCAGCCTGGATGCGATCGCGCGCCTCACCCAGTGGGGCTACCGCGTGGTGGTGGCGACCAACCAGTCGGGCATTGGCCGCGGCCTGTTCGAGATGGACACGCTCAATGCCATCCACGACAAGATGATCAAGGCCGTCGCGCTTGCGGGTGGCCGCATCGACGCGGTGTTCTTCTGCCCGCACACCAATGCCGACAGGTGCGGCTGCCGCAAGCCCAAGCCCGGCATGCTCGAGGAAATCGCGACGCGCTACAACACCGAGCTCGAGGGGGTGCCGGCCGTCGGCGATTCGCTGCGCGACCTGCAGGCCGCCGAATCGGTGGGCGCCCAGCCCATGCTGGTGCTGACCGGCAAGGGCAGGAAGACGCAGGCCGATCCCGCCGTGCCGCCCGGTACGCTCGTGTTTCCCGACTTGGCCGCCGCCGTCGGCTATCTGACGCCATGAACTTCCTGCGTTCCCTCCTTTACCTGCTGGCGGTGGCGCTCTACACGCCGCCCTTCGTTATCGCCCTACTGCTGCTGTTCTGGCTGCCGACGCGAAAATTCCGCCAAGTGTCGATGATCTGGGTGCACATCGCCATGTGGCTGATCCGCCATGTGCTGCGCATCGACCATCGCGTACTCGGCGCCGAGAACATTCCGGCAACGCCCTGCGTGGTTCTCAGCAAGCATCAGTCGGCCTGGGAGACCATCGTCCTCCAGCATGTCTTCGCGATGGCGTCCTACGTCTACAAGAAGGAGTTGCACTGGCTGCCCTTCTTCGGCTGGGGCTTGGCGGCGCTGCCCTTCGTCGGCATCGACCGCAATGCGGGCAAGGATGCGCTGGCGCAGGTGGCGACGCGCGGCAAGCAGCGACTGGCCGAAGGCTATCCGGTGGTGATCTTCCCCGAAGGCACGCGCGTCGCGCCGGGCAGCAAGAAGCGCTACAAGATCGGTGGTGCCTACCTCGCGGTGCAGGCAGGCGTGCCGGCGGTGCCGGTGGCCCTGAACTCGGGCGAGTTCTGGCGACGCAATGCCTTCGTGAAGTGCCCCGGCACGGTGACCATGAGCATCGGCCCGGCCATTGACCCGGCCGGCCTCTCGGCGGAAGATATCAACGCCCGCGTCGAAACCTGGATCGAGACCGAAATGCGCCGCATCAGCCCGCATCTGTATGGGAACGAAACCGAAGCGCCCGCCCCAGCTCGCTCTGCGGCTTGACGCCGAGGCGCCCGACCTCGCCGCGCGCTGGCGCGAGGGCGCGTCGTTGCCCTATCTCGGCGCGTCAGTGACGCTGCGCCTCGATACCGGCTGCAAGGAGGCGATGCTGGCGGACGGCGAACTGCATCTGCCGCTGCCGCCGGAGGCGACCCCGCGCCAGATCCAGGATGCCGCCGAAAGCTGGCTGCGCACCCGCGCCTTGCGCGTGATTTCGGCACAGGTGGTGATGGCGGCGCGCCATCTCGGCCGCGAAGCGCCCAAGGTTTCGCTGTCCTTCGCCGCGCGCGGCAGTTGGGCGCAGGTCGATGAGCGCGGTCTGCGCTTCCACTGGCGCCTGATCGAGCAGGCGCAGGAAACCATCGCCCAGGTGGTCGAACGCGCCGTTGCCGGCCTGCCGCGCGTCGAGGCCAGCCTCGACCTGTTTGCCCTCGCGTGAAGCTGCTCGAACAACTGCCGCTGTTCCGCCTGCCGCCCGCCGTGCCCGACGCCAAGTCGCGCCACGTGCTGATCGGCGCGCGCGCGGTGAGCTACGAGCTGCGCCAGGGCAAGGGGCGGCGCCTGGCCCTGACCATCGACGAGCGCGGCCTGCGCATCGGCGCGCCACCACGACTGACTTTGGCGGAGATCGAGGCCTTCGTGCGCAGCCACGGCGACTGGGTGCTGGCAAAACTCGACGAATATGCGGCGCGCAACACGCAGCGCTTCCTGCGCATCTGCGACGGCGCGCGCCTGCCGCTGCTGGGCGGCGAGGCGGCCGTGCGGGTGGTCGGCGGTGCCAACCGGGTGCTCTGGCGGGGCGACGAACTGGTGCTGGCAGCACGCCCGGACGCCGATCTCGACGCCCTGGCGCGGCGCGGCCTGCAGCGGCGCGCGCTCGAGCACTTCGCGATCCGGCTCGGCCACTATGCTGCCCTGATGGACCGCCCGGCGCCGCCGCTCGGCTTGTCGTCGGCGCGCGGCCGCTGGGGCAGTTGCTCGACGCAGACGGGCATCCGCATCAACTGGCGGCTGGTGCACCTGCCGCCGCACCTGGGCGACTACGTGGTCGCCCACGAAATGGCCCATCTGGTCGAGATGAACCACAGCGCGCGCTTCTGGCGCGTGGTCGGCGGCCTGTTTCCGGACTGGCGCGCCGCACGCGCCGAGTTGAAGCGGCGTGCGGCGGAGATCCCGATCCTCTGACGGCTAGTCCTTGACGGCCTCGATGGCGATGCTGATGGTGACTTCGTCGCCCACGAAGGGCGTGTTCTTGGCCATGTCGAAGTCCGAGCGCTTGACCACCGTGACGGCATTGGCGCCAATGGCGTCCTTCTTCAGCATCGGATGGCCCATCTGCCGGAATGAAGTGACCTTGAGCCTGACCGGACGGGTGACACCTTTGATGGTCAGCTCACCATCCAGCGCCACCGGCTTGTCGCCCTCGAAGTAGGCGTTGGTCGACTTGAAAGTGGCGAACGGGTGCTTCGCCGTATTGAAGTAGTCCTCGCCCTGGATGTGCTCGTTGAACAGGGTACTGCCGGTGCTGACCGACTTCATGTCGATCTGGATGTCCGCGCTGCCCGTCTTTGCGGCCCGGTCGAGGACGATCTTGCCGGAGGTCCGGTCGAAGCGGCTGGTCTGCGTCGAGTAGCCCAGGTGGCTATACGAGAAGGAAGGGAAGGTGTGGTTCGGGTCGATGCTGAAGGCTTCGGGCGCCGCCTGCGCGGCGAGCGGCAGGGCGAGGCAGGAAACGACGGACAGCAGGTGGCGGACTTTCATGGGACTCTCCTTGGGGGTGGGGGGGTTACTTCTTGTTGGGTTGCGCTTCCGCCAGCAGGCGGAACTTGATCTGCACTTCGTTGGCGACGGTGCCGAAGTCGGCCCAGATGCCTTCGCCGATCCCGAAGTCGGCGCGCCTGATGGTCAGCGCACCCTCGGCGATACCGGCGCGACCCTGGGTCGAGAAGGTGAACGGCGCCGTCATGTCCTGCGTGCGGCCCTTGATGGTCAGCTTGCCGACCGCTTCGTAGCGGTTGCCGCCGAGCGGGCGGAAGCTGCTGGCGACGAAGCGCGCGGTGGGGTGGGCCTTGGTGTTGAACCACAGCTTGCCGGCGACTTCGTCGTTGGCCTCGGCCGAGCCGGCGTCAATGCTGGCGAGGTCGAGGTCGATGCTCGCCGATGCGGCGGCCGGCTTGGCCGGGTCGAACTTGAGTTGCGCGGCGAACTTGCCGAAGCGGCCGTCGACGGGGACGTTCATCTGCCGATAGACGAAAGCAACGGCGCTCTTGTCGGCCTGGATCGCGTTGTATTCTTCTGCGTGGGCCGTGGTGACGGCCAGCACTGCGAGTGCCGCGGTCGCGAATCTCATGCGCTTTGCTCCTTGCGTGAATGACGCGGCGCCATGCGGGTCAGGATGTCGTCGCGGTCGATGAAGTGGTGTTTGAGCGCCGCGCCGACGTGGCCGGCGACGATCGCAATCATCAGGTAGTTGAGCGTGGCGTGGACATCGCGCAGGAGATCGCCGAGTTCCTTGTCCTTGGCCAGCAGGTCGGGAATCGGCAGCACGCCGAAGTACACCGTCTGGAAGCCCTTGGCCGAACTCATCAGCCAGCCGGTCAGCGGAATCGCGACCATCAGCACATAGAGCAGCGCGTGGCCGCCATGCGCGGCAATCTGCTGCCAGTGCGGCATGGCAACCGGCAGCGCCGGCGGCCGATGCCTGGCGCGCCAGGCGATGCGGACCAGGGCGAGCAGGAAGGCGGTGACGCCGGCCCACTTGTGCCACGAATAGATCTGCAGCTTGGTCGGCGACAGCGGCAGTCCGGTCATGTAGAGGCCGACGCCGCAAATGCCGAGAATCAGAATGGCCATCAGCCAGTGCAGGGCGATGGCCGTGCCAGTGTAGCGGGTCATGCTCACTCCCTTGCTCCTTCGGCGGGGTGGAAGGCAAAGGCGTCCATGGCCAGCACGACGGTATCGACGCCGGCGTGGAAGCGCTCCGGCTGCGCATTGGCGCCGGCGGCGCCGAGCGCGACGAACAGCGGCAGCAGATGATCCTCGGTCGGGTGGGCGCGTGGCGCTTCCGGCGCCCTGCGCCGGTAGTCGAACAGCGCCGTCGTGTCGCCAACCTCGATGCACCGCCAGATCCAGTCGGCGAAGGCGCGGACATAGGGTGGCGTATCGCCGCCGCCGACTCTTGCCGCATGGACGTCGCGCAGGCTGTGGGTGAGGTTGCCCGAGCCGATCACCAGCACATCGAGTTCGCGCAGCGTCGCCAGGGCCTGGCCGAGGCGGTAGTGATACTTGGGGCCGCGTGCGGACTGGATCGACAGCGGCACCACCGGCACATCGGCCTGCGGGAACATCTGCCGCAGCGGAATCCAGACCGCATGGTCCAGGCCTTGCTGCGTGGCCTGCGCAGGAAGTCCGGCGCCATGCAGGAGGTCGACGACGGTCGCGGCAAGGTCGGGCGCACCCGGCGCGGGGTAGCGAAGATCATAGAGCGGCTCCGGGAAGCCCCAGAAGTCGTGGACCGTCTGAGGGCGCTCCGCGGCGCCGACCATGGGGTCGGGCGTATCCCAATGCGCGCTGGCGACGACAATCGCACGCGGCCGGCGGGGAAGTGCAGCGGCGGCTGCGGCCAGGCGGATTCCGGCCTCACCTGGATCGAGGGCGAAGGTGGGGGAACCGTGGGGAACGAAAACCGATGGCAGCATGGGGCGGGACAGTCAATTGTTGAGCAGACAAGTCGGACTTTAGTCGACTGTCTTGCGTAAAAATAGCGGACAATCTGCAATTGATCGTTGCAAGGAAGGCAACAATGGACCAGATCGAAGGGATGCGCCTGTTTGTGCGGGTCGCCGAACTGGGCAGCTTTGCCGGGGTGGCTCAGCAAATGGGCGTCGCGCGTTCCGTGGTGACGCGCAAGGTCGCGGCGCTGGAGGCGCACCTCGGGGTGAAGCTCATCGCCCGCAGCACCCGCCGACTGAGCCTTACCTCGGCCGGCGCCGGCTACCTGGAGAAGTGCCGGGAAATCCTGCAGCTGCTCGAAGCGGCCGAGACCGAGATCGCGGAAGACCGGCAGGTACCGCGCGGCTCGATTCGGGTCGGCTTGCCGCTGATCTTCGGCGTGCGCTATCTGGCGCCACTGCTGCTCGAGTTCTGCGATCGCCACCCCGGGGTCGAGCTCGACATGGACTTCTCGGACCGGCGCATCAACCTGATCGAGGAGGGCGTGGACCTGTCGATCCGCATCACCGACCAGCTCGGTCCGCGGGAAGTGGCGCGCCGCCTGAGCTCCAGCCGCATGGTCGTCGTCGCGGCGCCGGATTACCTGGCGCGGCATGGCGAGCCGAAACATCCGGCCGATCTGGCCGCGCACGAATGCCTGAGCTACACCTTTTCCGACAACGCGGCCTGGCAGTTCATGGCCGATGGCCAGTTGCGCGGCTTTCCCGTGCACGGCCGCCTGCAGGCCAACAACGGGGAAGTGCTGCTTGGCGCCGCCGTGCGCGGCCTGGGCATCGTCCGCGAGCCGATCTTCATTGCCGGCCCGGCGCTGGCGGCCGGCACGGTGCGCGAAATCCTGGTCGACTATCCGGTCCCGGAACTGGGCGTCTATGCGGTCTTCCCCGGCAATCGCCACCTGCCGCACCGCGTGCGCGCGCTTGCCGATTTCCTTGCCGAGCGCCTCGGCCGGAACCCGCCCTGGAACGGCAGAGGCGCCTAGGCGTCGGCGACGGTGACGCGGTTGCGGCCTTCCTGTTTGGAGCGGTACAGCGCGCGATCGGCGCGCATCAGCATGTGGTCGGGAGTTTCGCCGGCCTGGTGCCGCGCGACGCCGAACGAGAGCGTGATGCTCTCGATGTACTCCTGGTTGTCGAGGCGCCGGATGCGGTAGCTTTCCACGGTTGAACGGATCTGTTCGGCCAGCGCCTGAGCGCCGTCGAGGGGGGTGTTCGGCAGCAGGATGATGAATTCCTCGCCGCCGTAGCGGCCGGCCGTGTCGCGGCCCTTGACGCTGTCCATCAGGATTTGCGCGACGGCGCGGATCACCTTGTCGCCGAACAGATGGCCGTAGCGGTCATTGACGTGCTTGAAGTGGTCGATGTCGGCAATCAGCAGGCTGGGCCCGCGCTCGTTGGCGCCGAGCCCGGCCAGGCACGAGGCCAGCGCGATGTCGAAGCCGCGCCGGTTGGCCAATCCGGTCAGGCCGTCGGCAAGCGCCGCTTCACGCGCCCGGTTGACCTCCTGGCGCAGTTCCTCGATCTCCTTCTGGCTGTCGTCGAGCCGCGTCTTCAGCAGGCCGACCGAGTTCTGCATGTCCTGCGTATGGCTGAGCAGCGACTCGAGGTGCGAGGTGGCCGTCTCGGACGGATCCGGCGAGGCGCTCAAGTCCGCCGACCACGCCTCCAGAGCGTTGCCGAATTCGCCCGCCTTGTGGCCGGTCTGGGCCGCGGACTGCGAAACGTCGAACATGACCTTCTGCAGGTCCTGGGTCACGCGCTGGGCAGTCTCGTGGTCCACGTCGGCGACATGGTGCTGAAACAGGTCCATGGTCGTCGCGTCGTCGAGAAGGCGACCGTCCTTGGTCAGTTCGTCGATGCGCACCTGCAACGACGGGTTGATGCCGGCGACGTACTCGTACCAGATGGCGTAACTGACGGGCGTCAGCGCCGCCGTCTGGCGTGACATCAAGGGCAGCGCCAGCCGAAGATACTCGGCACTCTGCTCGACGCTGTCGTGGTATTTCATGGACGACGCTCTCCGGGTCGGGAAGCCGCCGGATCTGACGCCCGGCAGGCACGATCGCCGTATTGTAGTCTCCGCAACGGAGCGCGACAGGTGTCGGAGAAGCCGAACTCAGCGGGTTTTACCCGCCAAACCTACTGTCCGGCGGGTTTGGCCGGCACCCTTTCCCAGGCGGCTGGGCAGTCCTTGACGTAGGGGTAGTAGGCGTTGGCCGGCCGGCAGAAGTACCAGTAGTCGACCGGGGCGACCGTCTGGTCGATGACGATCGGCGGCTCGCGCTCGATCACGATGGGCTGCGAATAATAGACAGGCGGTGGCATCACCCACCACGGCCCCCAGTAGGGACCGACATGGACACCCAGATGGACGCGGCCGTGGGCAAGCGCTGCGCCGCTTGCGACCGCGAGCAGGACTGCGATGATCGACTTCGTCAGGGGTTTCATCGTCGCCTCCCAATTGCCGGAAGTGTTTGGTGAGCCCGCCGGGACTCGAACCGCCATTAGAAGATTATGTCGGTTCCGGGAACGATACAACAAGTAAAGGGTTAGCAAATGTTGCTTCTACAATTCGCGCCCGCGATGCTGATGGAGATCCTGATCACAGCAGGGTGGCGCTGTCAATTCTAGAAGGTCCCGTTCGGTCACTTCTTGATGTTTCGGCGATGCTGGGTTTAAAGTTGCCAAGGGTTCGACGCCGTACTTTGTGGTGGCCATGGTCATCTTTCGTGACTTGGATGAGGCCGAGCGGACGAGCCAGGTGATCGCCCAAGCGCGCGAACGCCTGAGGGTCCGGCCTGAATTCAAGTTCAACAAGTGCGCGAATGTTGTTCGCGATGGGTTCTTTGAAGCAGTGCGCACATGCCGCTTTACGATCCGAGCGCTCGTGGTCGACAAGGCGCTCATCTACAGCGAAGGCCTGCGCGACGACAAGGGGCGTTTCTACAACTACTTCGTCCGGATGCTGCTTGAGCATGACAACGGGGCGTTACAGGGCGCCCGTGTCAGGATCGATGGCAGTGGCGACCGCGAGTTCAAGCAGGAACTTGAGCGCTATCTCCGGAGGCAGTTGGAGGCGGGGAAGCTGTCCAGCGTGAAGTTCGCCGAGTCCCATCGCAACAACCTGATCCAGTTGGCCGACATGGCTGCCGGCGCCATCTTCCGGTCGTACCGCGACGACAGAAAGGAAGCGGGGCGCTGGCGCGCAATGCTTGCCAGCAAAATCGAAGACGTTTGGGAGTTCAGGTAAGGGGACGTCCCTGAGGCCTAGGCTGGCGATTGCCAGCCAAGCACACCATACGGTGACGATTCGGCACCCAGAGACTAGGTGGGCCAATGTTATGGTCGAAGGGCCACCATGTCAAGATTCCTTGGTGGGGTGTATTGGTGGGCCCGCTGGGACTCGAACCCAGGACCAAAGGATTATGAGTCCTCTGCTCTAACCGACTGAGCTACAGGCCCGAAAAGCTTACTCTGCACCGTCCAGGAAACTACGAAGCTTTTCCGATCGCGAAGGATGGCGCAGCTTGCGCAGGGCCTTGGCTTCGATCTGGCGGATCCGCTCGCGGGTGACGTCGAACTGCTTGCCGACTTCCTCCAGCGTGTGGTCCGTGTTCATTTCGATGCCGAAGCGCATCCGCAGCACCTTGGCCTCGCGCGGCGTCAGGCTGTCCAGCACTTCCTTGACGATCTCGCGCATGCTGCCGTGCAGGGCCGCTTCCATCGGCGCCAGCGTCGCGGTGTCCTCGATGAAGTCGCCCAGGTGGGAGTCGTCGTCGTCGCCGATCGGCGTC
>JACRIZ010000020.1 GCA_016235765.1 Rhodocyclales bacterium
ACCACGGCGACGTGATGGCCGCCGACATCGGCAAGTTCGCCAACATCGCCTCGCTGGTGCGCATCAATCCCGGCTTCCACCCGACCGAGCGGCCCTGCCAGCACCACATCCTCTACCGCGGCAGCATGTACGGCGCCGGCGATGACGATGCCGAACTCTTCCACTGGCGCCGCCTGCAGCGCGTCAGCATCGGCCACGACACCTGGATCGGTCACGGCGCCGTGATCATGCCCGGCATCAGCATCGGCAACGGCGCGGTGGTCGGCAGCAACAGCGTCGTCACCCGCGACGTACCGCCCTACATGATCGTCGCCGGCGCCCCGGCCCGGCCCATCCGGCCGCGCTTCTCCGCGGCCATCGCCAAAGCGGTGGAACAGGTGGCCTGGTGGGAATGGGACCACGAGACGCTGGTCGCGCGGCTCGACGACCTGCGCGACATGCGCCGCTTCCTCGCCAAATACGCCGAACTGCCCGATAGCGGGCAATAACGAAAAGTGTGGAGCTTCGCTCCATCCCTCGCGTTGCTCGGGACCGCCACTTCGTGGCGTCCTGCGCCCTCCGGGCTGGTCAGTCGTGGCGGTACGCCGCGCCTTTGCGGGATAGCTCAGTCTGTCCCCTGTTGTTCTTACCCGATTAAGAGGTGATTAGTCATTGCAATCACCTTCTTCGGAAATTTCAAAAACCCCACTAAGTGTTTTAGGAACCCCCGCCTTTTTACAGCCTTTATCGCATACATAAAAAACTGGGTTACACCTTGGCTTGCCATTTTTTAGATTGCTACCTGTGTAGTTTTTCCATGTTGTTCCGGCAAGTGGCGTATGCCCATCAATGCGACAAGTGAATCCTGTCTCTGTAAATTCACACTCTTCCTTAAGCTTGTACGTGTGAAAATCCTCTTGAGATTGCGATTTTCCTTTCCGCAAATAGGAATAAACAATAACTCCCTCGCATTCGTCAATGCTTATTGCTAGGGACTCTGATTCGCCATGAGCACCACCACAATAAGCAAAGGAGCAGATTGGTGTTAACGATACAGCTGCTACGAAAAATAGAATCCTCACGCATACCTCCTGAGTAATGTAGACCGCCTAATTGACGGAAAACAATCCACCAAATGGGCCGGGTAAAAAGGATATTCGGGGACGGACCACGATTTCCGTCGTCATTCTTCATGTCGTCTTGCTCCATGTCGCGTTAGTCGGCGTACCGCCGCGGCTGACTTTCCCCGAGCGCTTCGGGAAATCGCGGTCTGTTCCCTGCTTTTTAGCGGGTGCATTGTTGACGCGTGGCCTTGGAAAGCAGCAGAACCAAGAAGAGCAAAAGCAGCACGGCGATGACCCAAGAGGCCATAGGCGCGCCACCAACACTCAATCGGTCAATGAACCAGCTACCGAAGCGAACGAGTTGAGCGCCCACAGCAGCTAAGCCGAGCCACCAAGCCCAGGCAAAACGATGCCAAAGACCGAACGCGACGACGCCACCAACGAGAATGGCGGCCAGTGTGGCTGGAAGCATGAGGCTGTACTTCAGAGTGCCCAGTTCGCCAGTGTTGATGAAGTGAAGCAGCATGCCTCCGACAACCATGACTACGTAGGCGGCGGCGACAACGCTTGCGAGTTTGGAGTGCGATGGTGTCATGGGGCGCCATGATGCCATCGTCTTGCCTGGCCTTCAAGAATGGGCGGGCGAAAAGTCAGTCGTGGCGGTACGCCACCTTCCGGGTTAGTCAGGACCGTTCAGTCCAGGCAGGTCGTTCGTGTTTCGCCGCGTGCCCAGGCCAGCAGGCGTTGTGCAGCGTCGTCGAGGCTGCCTTCGTTCATGATGCGCAGTGCCGCCGGGCAATCGGCCAGCTTGCGGTTGCGCGCCATGCGCGCGTCGACGGCGGCGGCGTCTTCGCGGCCGCGGGCGAGCAGGCGCTGGCGGATGATGGCCTCCGCGGCCGTGACTTCGACCACTTCGGCGTGCGGACAGGAGTCGCCAAGCGTCGCCGCATGGGCGCGTGAGCCGTTGACGACCACCGACAGACCTTGGGCCAGCCACAGTTCGATCTCGCGGCCGATGCCGTAGTGCAGGCCGTGGCTCTGCCAGTGCAGGGCGAAGCAGCCGGCGTCGCGGCGTTGCAGGAACTCGTGCTCGCTCAGCGCGACGTGGTTCTCGCCGCCGGCATCGGCCGGACGGGTGATGTAGCGGTGGGCGACCAGCAGACGGTCGGCCGGCCGCGACAGCGTGCGCAGGCGGGCCAGCACGCTGTCCTTGCCGGCGCCGGAAGGGCCGACCAGGTAGATCAGGCGGCCGTCACGCATAGTGGGTGGCGACGCCGTCGAAGCCGTAGCGTGCCAGCAGCAGGAAGTCGGCGCCGGGCGAGGGCTCGACGAACAGGCACAGTGAGTCGAAGGGAACGGCACCGCGCGCGTGGCTGTTGGTCAGCGACTCCAGCCGCGCACGCATGGCCTCGGCTTCGGCGCCGGCGACCGGATCGCTCAGGGTCAAATGGAAGCGGAACTCGTCGAGCACGTAGGGGTAGCCCCAGCGCTGCAGCATGGCTTCCTGGTTCGGCGTCAGGCCGCGACGGCGGCGGGCCAGCTCGGCCTCGTCCGGCGGCTGCCGGAAGTCGTCCAGTTCCGTGACGCAGGCGGCGGCGACGGCGGCGATCTCGTCGTCGGCCGTGGCCGGCAGCCAGGCGAAGAAGCCGGCCAGTGTCGCCAGGCGCAAGGCGAAGGTGAAGCGCCGCTGGCGCGCAGCCAGGGCGGCAACGGCTTCGCCGAGTTCGGCCGGAGTTCGCCCGGCGCGCAGCCGGAACGGCGGCTTCAGCGTGCCGTGAAAGCCGTAGCGGCGGGCGGCGGCGGTCAGTCCGGCGAGCCGGCCGGGCGCCAGGCCCGGGCAGTCCGGCTGCCGGAGCGATTCGCCGCTGACCGCGTCGCGCCCCAGCCAAAGGCTGCCGGCGCGGGCGAGCGGCGAGTCCTCGTGCGGCGCGAAGTAGACGGCGTAACGCGCCTCAGCCATGCAGGCGGCTGCTGTCGGCAAGATGAACGATGCGGCCGCTGCTGATGGTCGCGACCAGGTGGGGCGCATGCGGATCGGCGACGTCGAGGACGACCAGGTCGGCGCGCTTGCCGGCCGCGATGCTGCCGCGGTCCGTCAGCCCCAGGGCGGCGGCCGGATTGCTCGACACCAGCGCCCAGGCGCGTTCCATGGGCAGCAGGCCGTCGGCGGCGAGGCGGCAGGCGGCGTGCAGCGGCGCGGGGTAGTAGTAGTCGGAGGCGAGGATGCTGCACAGTCCGTCGGCGGCCAGGTCGGCGGCGCGCGGCGCGCCGACGTGGCTGCCGCCGCGCAGGACATTGGGTGCGCCGCAGACGACGGGCGAGCCGTGGCGGGCGGCGTGCTCGGCGACTTCCCGGTTGAGCGGGAATTCCGAGATGTGGCAGGCATGGTCGCGATAGAAGTCGCGTACCTCGACGGCATGGTCGTCGTGCGAGGCCATGGGGATGCCGAGCCGGTGCGCTTCGCCGGCCAGCCGGCCGATCAGTGCCGGCACTTCGCCGGCGCGCGCCGCGGCGGCTTGGAGGCGCGCCTCGAAACCGGCAATGTCGGTATGGGCGCGGTCGGCCCATTCCTTCCACTTGTGCGGCTTGCGCGTCATGCCCGGCAGGTGGTCGTTGAAGGCGAGCAGGGTGATCCAGCCCGAGTTCAGCCAGGCCAGCGTTTCGGCTTCGCCGTCGAGGTGGTGGCACTCGAAGCGCAAATGGATCTGGTGGTCGACCAGGCAGCGCGGCCGCAGGCCGTCGAGCGCGGGGATCAGGCGGCGCAGGGTTTCCGGCCCGCGCAGGCCGCCTTCCCAGGAATGGGTGACGCCGTGCAGCGCCGTCGTGATGCCGTTGGCGGCCAACTGGCGGTCCGTGTCGAGCATCGCCAGCGGCAACGGGAAGCTCACCTGCGGGCGCGGCATGATCTGGCGCTCGAAGGCGTCGCCGTGGAAGTCGACGATGCCGGGCAGCACCAGGCAGCCGCGGGCGTCGAGCCAGCGGCCCCATTCGGGCGCATCCACCAGCCCGCCGTCGGCGAGGTACAGCGAGGCGTCGTCCCAGGCCTCGCCCTTGAGCACGCGGCCCCGGTGGATGGCGGTCAGCGGTGCGTTCCTGGCGGGTTCGAACATTGGTCCGGTTCATCGATGCGGGAGCGGGAAGGCTAGCAGCGCCGCTTTACAGCTTCGTGTCCGGGCTTCACGAAAGCGTCACGGGCGTCGGCAAGAATGCAGGGCGATGCCCAACACCACGCAACGTTTGGATGCCTTCCGATGACTGACATTGCCGACCGCCGCACCGCCCTCGGCATCCTGGCGCGCAGCCCGGCCGGCCTGCTGGCCGAGCGGATGGCGCGCATTGAAACCGTCCCGGCCTATACCTGGCTGCGCAAGCCAGAAACCGGCACCCTGATGCTGCGCGGCCGCATCGGCGGCGACGGCGAGTTGTTCAATGTCGGCGAGGCAACCCTGACGCGCTGCACGCTGCGGACCGACGATGGCACCGTCGGCGTCGGCACCGTGCTGGGCCGCAATGCCGCCAAGGCGGAGCAGGTCGCCCTCTGCGACGCGCTGCTGCAGCGCCCGGCCACGGCGGCTAGCGTCCTGTCGGAAGTGATCGGCCCGCTGGCCGAGGCAGAATACGAACGCCAGGCGCGCGAGGCGGCCGAGGTGGCCGCAAGCCGCGTCGACTTCTTCACCCTGGTGCGCGGGGAGGATTGATGCATCTCGTGCGCGAACTCGATCTTTCCCGCCTGCAACCCGGCTTCGCCGAGCCGGTGGGCGATGCCCAGCGCTGCTTTCGCGGCGTGCTCGACGCCTTGGCGCACCCGGGCACCATCGTCGAACTGGCCGACCTGCCGGCGCCGCCGCCGGGCCTGGGCGCCGCGCAAAGCGCACTCCTGCTGGCGCTGGCCGACCAGGACACGCCGGTCTGGCTGCCGCCGGGCCTGCGCGACGCCGAGGCCGGCCACTACCTGCGCTTCCATTGCGGCTGCCGGCTGACGGCAAGCCTCGCGGATGCGCACTTCGTGGTGCCGGCATCGTTGGCCGCCCTGCCCGCCCTGGACGACCTGCGGCCGGGCGAGCCGGAATTCCCCGATCGTTCGGCGACGCTCGTGGTCGAAGTCGCCGGGCTGGCGACGGTCGGTGCCCTGCGCCTGCGCGGACCCGGCATCGAAACCGAGGCCGGCCTGTCGGTCGCCGGCTGGACGGCGGATTGCACGGCCTTCCTGCGCGAAAACCGGCGCCGCTTCCCGCTCGGCGTCGACCTGCTGCTGACCTGCGGCGCCAGCCTGGCCGGCCTGCCGCGCACGGTCCGCGTCGATCGGGAGGCCTGACATGTACGTCGCGGTAAAAGGCGGCGAGCGCGCCATCGCCAAGTCGCACGAGTTGCTGGCCCGCGCCCGCCGCGGCGATCCCGGCGTGCCGGAACTCTCCATCGCGCAGATCAAGGAACAGTTGCGGCTCGCCGTCGCCCGCGTGATGAGCGAAGGCTCGCTCTACGACGAGGACCTGGCGGCGCTGGCGATCAAGCAGGCGGCCGGCGACCTGATCGAGGCCATCTTCCTGCTGCGCGCCTACCGCACCACGCTGCCGCGTTTGAGTGAGAGCCAGCCGCTGGCCACTGGCCGCATGCGCCTGGCGCGCCGCATCTCGGCCGCCTTCAAGGACCTGCCCGGCGGCCAGGTGCTGGGCCCGACCTACGACTACACGCAGCGCCTGCTCGACTTCAGCCTGATGGACGAGGTCAGCGAGACGATGCCGGCCGGCGCCGCGAGCGCCGAAGCTTTCGCCGAACCTTTCGCCGAGTCCATCGTCGCGCCTGGCATAGGCGAATTGCTCGGCCGCGAAGGCCTGCTCGAAGCAGCCCTGCCAAAGGCGGACGATCCGGCGCCCTACGACCTGACGCGCGACCCGCTGCTGTTCCCGGTCGATCGCGCCACGCGGCTGCAGAACCTGGCGCGCGGCGACGAGGGCTTCCTGCTGGCCATGGGTTACTCGACGCAGCGCGGTTACTCGACCACCCACCCCTTCGCCGGCGAGATCCGCCACGGCGCGGTGCCGGTGGAGGTGTTCGTCGACGAACTGGGCTTCGCGGTCGAGGTCGGCGAGATCGAACTCACCGAATGCCAACTGATCACCGACTTCGAGGGCAGCGCCACCCAGGCGCCGCAATTCACGCGCGGCTACGGCCTGGCCTTCGGCCACGCCGAGCGCAAGGCGATGGCCATGGCGCTGGTCGACCGCGCCCTGCGCGCCCGCGAGTTCGGCGAGCAAATTAACCTGCGCGACCATCCCGCCAACAACGAGGAGTTCGTCCTGAGCCACAGCGACAACGTCGAGGCCTCGGGCTTCGTGCAACACCTGAAGCTGCCGCACTACGTCGACTTCCAGAGCAACCTCGACCTCTTGCGCCGGCTGCGCACCGAGTGGGAAGCGGCGCGCGCGGCAGCGAACCGGGAGGCGGCATGAGCGTGCAGGACGGTTACAACTTCGCCTACCTCGACGAGCAGACCAAGCGCATGATCCGCCGCGCGCTGCTCAAGGCCGTCGCCATTCCCGGCTACCAGGTGCCGTTCGGCAGCCGCGAGATGCCGCTGCCCTACGGCTGGGGCACCGGCGGCATCCAGGTCACCGCTTCGCTGATCGGCGCCGACGACGTGCTGAAGGTGATCGACCAGGGCGCCGACGACACCACCAACGCGGTCAACATCCGCAGCTTCTTCCGCAAGGTGACGGGCGTCGCCACCACCGAGCAAACGCGCGAGGCGACGCTGATCCAGACCCGCCACCGCATTCCGGAAACGCCGCTCGCCGCCGGCCAGATCCTCGTCTTCCAGGTACCGATCCCCGAGCCGCTGCGCTGGCTGGAGCCGCGCGAAGCGGAAACGCGCACCATGCACGCGCTGCGCGAGTATGGCGTGATGCACGTCAAGCTGTACGAGGACATCGCGCGCCACGGCCGCATCGCCACCACCTACGACTATCCGGTGATCGTGAACGACCACTACCTGATGCGGCCGTCGCCGATCCCCAAGTTCGACAACCCGAAGCTGCACCGCAACCCGGCACTGATGCTGTTCGGCGCCGGGCGCGAAAAGCGCGTCTATGCCGTGCCGCCATACACGGACGTCCGCTCGCTGGACTTCGACGACCATCCCTTCGCCATCGAGCGCTGGGAGCAGCCCTGCGCGCTGTGCGCCGCCACCGACAGCTACCTCGACGAGATCATCCTCGACGATGCCGGCAACCGCATGTTCGTCTGCTCCGACACCGAATACTGCGCCGGCCGGCAGGCCGCCGGCCACAAGGGAGCGCTGGCCGCATGAAGCCCGCCATTCCCCTGTTGCAGGTCAAGGACCTGGCAAAGTTCTACGGCAACCGCGTCGGCTGCGAACAGGTCAGTTTCAACCTGTATCCCGGCGAGGTGCTGTGTGTGGCCGGTGAGTCCGGCTCCGGCAAGTCCACCCTGCTCAACACCCTGGCCTTCCACCAGCGTCCCGACGCCGGCAGCATCCGCTACGACCTGCGCGAGGAGGGCGTGACGGACCTCGCGACCCTGCCCGATGCCCGGCTGCGCGAACTGTGGCGCACCGACTGGGGCTTCGTCCGCCAGAACCCTGCCGACGGCCTGCGCATGCGCGTTTCCGCCGGCGCCAACATCGGCGAGCGGCTGATGGCGGTCGGCGACCGCCACTACGGCGACATCCGCGGCGTGGCCAAGGACTGGCTGCAGCGCGTCGAGATCGACGAGACGCGGCTCGACGACGCGCCGAGCTCATTTTCCGGCGGCATGCGCCAGCGTCTGCAGATCGCCCGCAACCTCGTCACCGAGCCGCGCCTGGTGTTCATGGACGAGCCGACGGCGGGGCTCGACGTCTCGGTGCAGGCCCGCTTCCTGGATCTCTTGCGCCGGCTGGTGGCCGAACTGCGCATCGCCGTCATCCTGGTCACCCACGACCTGGCCGTCGCGCGGCTGCTGGCCCATCGGCTGATCGTCATGCGCCACGGCCGCATCGTCGAGACCGGACTGACCGACCAGTTGCTCGACGACCCGCAGCATCCCTACACCCAGTTGCTGGTGTCGTCCGTCCTGAACGCCTGATGGGAACCGCGATGCACGAGCCGACCCTGCTGTCCGTCCGCCACCTCGGCAAGCACTTCACCCTGCACACCCAGGGCGGCACGACCATGCCGGTGCTCGACGAAATCTCCTTCGAAGTCGCCCGCGGCGAATGCCTGGTGCTCGACGGCCCCTCGGGTGCCGGCAAGAGCACGCTGCTGCGCTGCCTCTACGGCAACTACCTGGCCAGCAGCGGCGAGATCCAGGTGCGCGAGGCCGGCGGCCTGATGCGCATCGACGTGGCGCAGGCCACGCCGCAGCAGATCATCGAGCTGCGCCGGACGACGATTTCCTACGTCAGCCAGTTCCTGCGCGTGATCCCGCGCGTCAGCGCCATCGACATCGTCGCCGAGCCGCTGCAGGCGCTGGGCCGCGATGCGGGCGCCGCCCGCGACAAGGCCGCCGTGCTGCTGGCGCGCCTCAACCTGCCCGAGCGCCTCTGGCACCTGCCGCCCGCCACCTTCTCCGGCGGCGAGCAGCAGCGGGTGAACGTGGCGCGCGGCTTCATCGCCGAAAAGCCCATCATGCTGCTCGACGAGCCGACCGCCTCGCTCGACGCCGCCAACCGCGCCGTGGTGGTGGCGATGATCCGCGAGGCCTGCCTGCGCGGCGCCGCCGTGGTCGGCATCTTCCACGACGCCGAGGTCCGCGACGCCGTGGCGACGCGCCGCCTACCGCTCTCCCCCATCGTCGCCGAACAACTCGCCGCCTGACTTTTCACCCATAGACCCACCATGAAGACCTGCCTGACCCATGCCCGCGTGATCCTCGCCGACGAAGTCGTGGAGGACGGCTGCGTGCTCGTCGAGGACGGCGTGATCCGCGCCATCTGCCCGGAGAGCACCGGCGACGCGCAGGAAATCCGGCTCGACGGCCAGTGGCTGATGCCGGGCATGGTCGACCTGCATTGCGACGCCATCGAGAAGGAAGCCGAACCGCGTGCCAAGGTGATGTTCCCGCTCGACCTGGCCTGCCTCAACATCGACCGCCGCAATGCCGCCGCCGGCATCACCACGCCCTTCCATGCCATGTCCTTCGCCCACGCCGAATGGGGCGTGCGCAACAACGACACCGCGGCCGAACTGGTGCGCACCGTCAAGCGCTTCAAGCAGCACGCGCTGGTCGACAACCGCATCCATGTCCGCTACGAGATCACCGACATCACCGCCATGCCCTACGTGATGGCGCTGCTCGACGAGGGCGCCACGGACATGGTCTCGATCATGGACCACACGCCTGGGCAGGGCCAGTTCCGGCACCTCGAGAGCTATGTGGCCTACATGATGGGCAACCACGGCTCGACGCGCGAAGCGGCGGAGCAGGTCGCCGAGGAGAAGCGCCAGGCCAGGCAGACGTCCGACGAGCGCGTACTGCAGGTGATGTCGCGCGCGCGGGACCTGGGCGTGCCGACGGCCAGCCACGACGACGACGACCACGCCCGCGTCGTCGCCATGAAGGAACTTGGCGCCCGCATGAGCGAGTTTCCGATCAACCTGGAAACCGCGCGCGCCGCCCACGCGGCCGGCCTGGCCACCATCCTCGGGGCGCCCAACGTCATGCGCGGCGGCAGCCAGTCCGGCAACATGCGCGCCATCGACGCCATCCATGCCGGCGTCGCCGACTGCCTGTGCGCCGACTACGCGCCCGCGACCATGCTCGCCGCCGTCGTCGCCATGCACGAGCGCGACGGCATCGCGCTGCACGAGGCGGCCCGCCTGGTCACGCTCGGCCCGGCCCGTGCGGCCGGCCTCGATGATCGCGGCGAGATCGCCGTCGGCAAGCGCGCCGACCTCGCCAGCATCGGCCATCCGGGCGGCCACGCGACGGTCACCGGCACCTGGGTCGCCGGCCGACAGGTCTTCGCGGCACGCTATCCCTCCTAGACATCGCGCTCGCTGCGGGGCGGCGTACTGTCGCAGATCACGGACAGCCAAGAAAGACTACAATCGGTACGGCTATCGCGCATATAACTAAAGAGGTATCGCGCTGACGTCTTTGGCCGGCCTGCCGGCCTGCCGGAAAGGAGCATGTCGTGAAGCCCTCGTGGTCGGTGCTGGCCCCCGTTGCCCTGTTCCTGCTGTCTGCCTGCAACCCCGAAACCCAGGCTCCGGTCGAGCCGAAGGCCCGGCGTTTTGAAGGGCAGTCGATCTACGTCATCGTGCCCAAGCTCGACGCCCGCCTGATCCGCGGGCCCATCCTGGACGAGGTCGAGGCCTTCGAGGCGCGTACCGGCGCCAAGGTACGGGTGCTGACGCCCGGCTGGAACGAGACCATCGACAAGATCGACCAGTCGCTGAAATCGCCCGACGCGGGTTTCGACATCTACGTGGCGATTTCCATGTGGAGCGGCACCCTGCTCGGCGACAACCACATCGAACCGGTGCCGGAGGCCGTCAAGCAAAGGATCGACTGGGAGGACGTGCTGCCCATCTACCGCAACACCGTGCTCTCCTGGAACAAGGTCGCCTACGGCCTGCCCTACGACGGCGACTGCATCAATCTCTACTATCGCAGGGACCTGTTCGCCAACCCCGACTATCGCGCCCGCTTCAGGAAGCGCTACGGCTACGACCTGGCGCCGCCCGCGACCTGGCGGGAATACCGCGAGATCGCCGAGTTCTTCACCGGCTGGGACTGGAGCGGCGACGGCAAGCCCGACTACGGCATCGCCGGCAACCGGATCAAGGGCGACATTTCGGCGCTGCAGTTCTTCGCCCAGGCGGCGGCTTTCGCCAAGCATCCGGACGACCCCGCCTACTATTTCGATCCCGACACGCTGAAGCCGCGCATCAACAATCCGGGCTTCGTGCGCGCGCTGCAAACCTGGGTGGATACGACGAAGTTCGGCCCGCCCGGCATGGCCAACTTCGCCGGCCACGACGTGCGCAACGTCTTCGTTTCCGGGCAGGTCGCCATGGCCATCGACTGGGCCGACATGGGCGTGCATGCGGTGGATTCGCCCGTGTCGGTCGTCAAGGAGACGATCGGCTACGCCCAGATTCCCGGCAGCGCCGAGGTCTTCAACGCCCGCTCGGGACGCTGGGACAAGCGGATGAACCAGGTATCGTCGATCAGCGGCAACTGGACCTTCTTCGTCAATCGCGCCTCGAAGCACAAGGACCTCGCTTTCGAGTTTGCCGCCCACATGACCTCGAAGGAACTGACGCGCAAGCTGACGGCCATGAGCGGCACGGCGGTGAATCCTTCGCGGCGCTCGCATTTCGCGGATCCGGCCGCCTGGAACCAGTCGGGTTTCTCCACGGAATCGGCCCGGGCCTACCTCGAGGCGATCACGACGTCGCTGTCGAATCCGAACGTGGTCTACGACATCACGATTCCCGGGGCGGGTGAGTACTACCGGGCTTTCGATGAAATCGCCTACAAGGCGGTGACGCACGAACTGGGCGCCGGCCAGGCCCTGGACCAGATCGCCGCCGAGTGGGAGAAGATCACCGACCGGCTCGGCCGCGACAAGCAGGTCGCTTATTATCGGGCCTCGCTCAACATCGGTCGCTGATAGCGAGCTTGCCCGTGTCCCTAAGTCGCCAGCCCAGCATACGCAGCATCTCGCTTTACGGCTTCGCCGTGCTCATTCTGGGTGCGGTCGCCGTCGGGGCGCTGATCGCCTATCTGCTGTTCAGCTACGGTGCGATCGTCCAGAAGCAGCGGGTGGTCGAAGATGCCTACGATTCGATCATGGCCCTGAAGCACCAGACGGAGCGGCTGCTGACTACCGCGGAACTCGTCAGGCAGAAGCAGGTCTGGGCGGCCGCGGTGGATGAATTCGGGCTCAAGCTCGCGCTCCTGACCGAGGCGGATCCGGACAGTGCGCAGGGGATCGAGGCCTCATGGGGCACCATCGGCAGTGAAGTCGCCGACATCCGGCGGCAACTTGCCAGCCCCCTGTTCAGCGACAGCAACCTGATGGAGAAGTCGCTGCTACGCCGCCTGGGCGAGGGACTCAATTCGAACGAAAGCGGCGAGTACTACGTCGCCGTGCGCACGCTGGTCAACACCATCGACTTCCTCCAGCAGCGCCAGGATTTTCTCCTCGACGACCTGCAAACCCTCAACCGCAACATCAAGGACGACGGCGCCCTCCGGCTGTCGCGCATCAAGCAACTCCTGTTCGGCGTGGCCAGCATCGCCCTGCTGGCGCTGCTGGCCTTCGCCGCCGTAATCTTCCGGCTCACCGGACGCGCCGAGCGCGAGCTGCTGCGCATCCAGGGCAACCTGTCGGAAGCGCTGGCCGAGCTCGAAGTCCGCCAGCAGAACCTGCAGGCGCAGCGCGACACGCTGGACCACCTGGCGCACCACGACACCCTGACCGGGATGCCGAACCGGCTGATGTTCCTCGATCACCTGCGCGTCGCAGTCAAAGGCGCCCGGCGGCGCAAGGAAAGCCTGGCCCTGCTGTTCATCGATCTCGACCGCTTCAAGGAAATCAACGACTCCCTCGGCCATACGGTCGGCGACGAGGTCCTGAAGACGCTGTCCAGGCGCTTCCGCCGCGATTCCGAACGCGAGGAAGTCTTCGCGCGCCTGGGCGGCGACGAATTCACGGTGCTCATCGAGGCGCCGGAATCGCGGCAGGCCATCGAGCAGGCGGCCGACAGCATCATCGCGCGCATCGCCGAACCCATCCACGTCGGGCGCCAGGAGCTCTACCTGACCTGCAGCATCGGCATCAGCCTGTTCCCGGACGACGCCAAGAACGCCGAACTGCTCCTGCGCAACGCCGATTCGGCGATGTACAAGGCCAAAGACGAAGGCAAGAACAACTACCAGTTCTACACCAGCGAGATGACGCGCTCGGCCTACGAGCGGGTGAAGCTGGAAACCAACTTGCGCAAGGCGCTCGAGCAGGACGAGTTCGAACTCTTCTACCAGCCGCAGGTGGACATGGCCGACGGCGCGCTGCTGGGCTTCGAAGCGCTGATCCGCTGGCGGCACAAGGATTTCGGCCTCGTTTCGCCGGCGAGCTTCATCCCGATTGCGGAAGAGACCGGCCTCATCATCCCCATCGGCGACTGGGTGCTGGAAACCGCAGCGCGCCAGATGGCCGACTGGTACGGCCGGGGCTTCGTGCCCGGCCGGATGGCCGTCAACCTGGCCGGCAAGCAGATCACGCAGGGCCAGGTGCTGGCTGCCGTCAAGCGTGTCATCGCGGAGTCGGGCTGCCGACCCGAGTGGCTGGAACTGGAGGTCACCGAGGGCCTGATCATGCGCAACCAGGACGAGACCGCCGACTTGCTGCACGAACTCGGCGCGCTGGGCATCGAGATCGCCATCGACGATTTCGGTACCGGCTATTCCTCACTCGCCTACCTGAAGCACCTGCCCATCACCAAACTGAAGATCGACCAGTCCTTCGTGCGCAGCATACCCGGCGGCACCGACGACGCCGAGATCGTCAAGGCCATCATCGCCATGGCGCGCGGACTGAACCTCGACGTGCTGGCCGAAGGCGTCGAACTCCAGCAGCAAGCCGATTTCCTCCTCGGCGCCGGTTGCGCCAAGGCGCAAGGCTACCTGTACGGCCGCCCCATGACGGCCCGGGACGCCGAAGCGCTGCTGGCCCGGCAGGGCGCGCGCCCGCAGCGGGCCGCAGCGGGCCTCTGAGGCAGCGCCCTGCACGCTTGCTGCGGACCCGGACATTTCCGCGGACATCATTGGCGGGCAGGCGTAGCTAACTTACGGAAAATGTAGGAGAATCGCCGAAACAGCGACCGGACATTTTTTCGGACAACATGCCGCCTGCCTTCACCGATGTTTCCCTGCGGGTCGAAACCGACCGCTTCGGGCCGTTCGTCTTCCAGATGGGGCTAAAGGCGGCCGATCTGGCGCTGGCGCAGCAGCGGGTCGAGGATGCGCACGAACGCTTCGTCGCTTCGCCGCTTTCGCAGGTGGCGAATCGCCTGGAGCGGGAGGTGGTGGTCAGCAGCGTGTTCGGCACCAACACCATCGAGGGCGGCACGCTGACCGAGGACGAAACTGCCAGCGCCCTGGCGCTCGACCCGCGCCAGGTGCAGGAAGTGGAACAGCGGCGCGCGCTCAACATCAAGGCGGCCTACGACTTGTCGCAAGCCGCCGCTCGGACGCCCGGCTGGTCGCTGACGACGCAATTCATCGTCGACGTGCATCGCCTGATCAGCCACGACGTTCCCCATCCCGACAACCGCCCCGGCCTGCTCCGCGACAATCCCAAGTCGCGCATCACCTATGTCGGCGACGAAGCGCATGGTGGCCGCTACAAGCCGCCGCAGTACGGCCGCGACATCGAGCGGCTGCTGGAGGCCTTGATTGCCTGGCACGGCGAACTCGTCGCGGCCGGCGTGCCGGCGCTGATCCGCGCACCGCTCGTGCACCTCTACTACGAGCAGATCCATCCGTTCTGGGACGGCAACGGCCGCGTCGGCCGCGTCATCGAAGCGACGCTGCTCCAGGCCGCCGGCTATCGCTATGCGCCGTTCGCGCTGGCGCGGCACTACCTCGCCAACATCGACACCTACTTCACGCTGTTCAACACCACCCGCAAGGCCGCCGAAAAGGGGCGCGAAGCGCCCAACCAGGCCTTTGTCGAATTCCACCTCGAAGGCATGCGGCTGACCATCAACAGCCTGCACGACCGCGTCAACCGGCTGGTCGCCATGCTGCTCTACGCGAGCAACATCCGCCGCGCCCTCGACGAGAAGTCGATCAACGCGCGCCAGTACACCATCCTCAGCCAGTTGCTCGACCGGGGCCGGCCGCTGCCGCTCGACGAACTGCGCCGCACGCCGTGGTACACCAGCCTCTACCTGAAGCTCAACGACAAGACGCGCAGCCGCGACCTACGCAAGCTGCGCGAGATGGAACTGGCCTGCCTGGACACCGACAACGCGCTCTGGCCCGGCTTCGTCGCACCGAAGAACATCAAGCCGCTGGAGTAGGGCCGCGGGTGGCGTGCCGCCACGGCTGACTTTTCCAAGCACCGCCAATCAGGCTACTTGCCGCGCGACCCCGCCAGCGCAGTGAACACGCCCAGGCCGATGAACACCCCGCCGCCGAGGCGACGGCCGATGCGGCGCAGGGCGCTGCCCCGCAAGGCTGGCGCGACGGCTCCGGCCGCCAGGGCGTAGGCGCTGTCGGTCGCGGCAGCGATGGCCACGAACAGCGAGCCGAGCGCAATGCTCTGAAAGATGGGCGGCGCACCGGCGCTCAGGAACTGCGGCAGGAAGGCGGCGAAGAACACCGTGGTCTTCGGGTTGAGCAGGGCGACGACGAAGCCGTCGCGGAA
>JACRIZ010000124.1 GCA_016235765.1 Rhodocyclales bacterium
CGTCGAGGAGTTCAATCGCGCCCATCCGGAGGAACGGCGGCGCCTCGATCCGCGCACCGAGCAGACGCTGCTGGCCTACGGCTGGCCCGGCAACGTGCGCGAACTGAAGCATGCCGTCGAGCGCGCCTGCGTGCTGTCGCCGGGGCCGCTACTGGGCGCCGACGCCTTCCTGGGCGAAGGCCTGGACGGTGGCAGCGACACGGACGCGGTTTCGCAATCCCTGTCCGACTACCTGATGGCTTGCGAACGCGATTACCTGCAGGTCGCGCTGGACCGCAATGAGTGGCACATGACCCACACCGCGCTGGCGCTCGGCATCACGCGCAAGACGCTTTGGGAAAAGATGCGGCGCCTGGGTATCCAGCCCCGCGACGAATAGGCGGCCTGAAGCGCTTTCCGCGAACCCCTAGTCCCGCTCGCCCGGGCCGCGCGGCCGACCGCGCTCGCGATGGCCGCCTTGCTCGCGCTCGGCAGCGCGCCGTTGCACTTCAGGCGCCGACGGGGCCTGCACCTGCGGTCGCGGCATCTCTGCGCGGCGCATTTCGACGCGCGGCATCTCCGGACGGCGCATCTCGACGCGGGGCGGCTCCATGCGCTGCGGCTGGATGCGCGGCGATTCACGCTGTATCACGCGTTCTTCGTGGCGCCGCTCGCGTTGCATCTCGCGCTGCACTTCGCGCTGCATCGGCGGTTCGCGCCGCACTTCCGGAGCCGGCGCAATCACGCGTGGCTGGATGACCGGTGCCGCGACGGTTGGTGCCGCTGGTGCCGGGGCGACCGGAGCAATGACGCGCGGCTGCACTGCCGGTTCGGCACGTCGTTCTTCACGGCGCGGCTCGAATTGCCGGCGTTCGCGCTGTTCGACGCGCGGCGAGTCCCGCTGCGGTTCCCACCGGCCGGCCTCCGGCCGTTGCGGCGCGATGATCGCGGGCTGCCTGGGCGCACGCTGCTCGGCGTCCGGCGCCGTGCGTCCCTGGGGCGCGGCATCGCGCGGTTGGCGCAGTTCGCGCGGCTCGCCGATGCGCTCCTGGCGATGCATCGGCTCGAGGCGCGGCCGCGGCGGCGTGGTGTCGCGCCGATGTTCGCGCTCGGCAGCGAAGCGGACCGGATGATCGCCGCGGACGGGGCGCAACTCGACGCCCGGCGCGAGGGGCAGGCTCGAGCCATGGATGCGGCGATGGCCGAACTCGTGTTCGCGCACGGTGATGACGGCCGTACTGATGCTGCGATTGCGGTACGAGTGGCGCTCATGGTGATAGGCGACGCGCGGGCCGCCCCAGCCGCCCCACCAGGCTGAGCCGCGGAAGCCCGGCCGGCCCCACCAGGGAACGATCGGTTCGCCCCAGCCGAGGGCCACCCAGCTCATGCCGACCGGTCCATGGAAGAACGCGACCAGCGCCGGCGCATAGACGACACGGGCCCGACGCGGCCCCGGTGCCCAGCACCACGCGCCGCCGAGGTTCACCCAACGACCGTAGTGGCTGGTAGTCCAACCCCAGGGCGCGACGTCGACCCAGGTCCAGCCGTAGAAGGGATCCCACCGCCAACTGCCCGTGCTGTAGGGCACCCACCCCGACGCAACGGCAGGCATCCAGATCCAGCCGTAGGTGGTGTCCTCACGCCAACTGCCGTGCTGGTCGAGGTCGGCAGCGCCATAGACGTCGTCGGGTACATAGCGGTTGCTGGCCGCGGCGGCATAGTAGTCGGAGCGGGCATCGTTCCAGCGATCCCAGGCGTCCTGCGGCGGCGCGCCATGGCTGTCGATGCTGGCACCGCCGGCCTGGACGACGATCTCCTCGCCGGCGCCGATGCTGCGGCTGCGGCCGTCGGCAAAGGTGAGCGTGGCCCGCCCCTGGTTGCGAACGATGAGGCGCGTTTCGCCTTCGCGCGTCGAAATGCGGTAGTAGCCGCGGCCGCCGACGACGATGTTGGCGTCATCGGTGTCGATCCTGACCAGTTGCCCGGAGCGGCCGCCGCGCAGGTCGAATGACGCGGCGCCGGAACCGAGGCGGAAATGCATCATGCCGGCATCGTGGGTCTCGAGCGTCAGTTGGGTGTTGGCCATCATGCGCACGTAGTCGCGCGGGCCGATCTGCAGCTCCACGGTGGCGTCGCCGCCCGCGTTGATGGAATCGCCTTCGGCAAGCGCCGCATTGATCTGCGCCGGTTCCCATCCGTCCGCACCGGGCCGCCAGAATTGCACGTCGCCCTCGGCGACCGACAGGCGGGGCGGCGCCACCATGTCGGGGGGCACCTCATCGGCGCCCTGGGCGAACGCCGGCAGTGCCAGGAACATCGCCAGCGCAGCGAAGAACGCGGGGACCGCGGAAGCCTTGCTTGTCTTCATGATGTCACCTAACGCTGCAACGAACGCCTGCGTTGACCGGTCAGCACCGACGGCAGGCAGGCCGCCAGCGCCAGCAGCACCGCCGCCCAGTTGCCGATGCGGGCATACGGTGTGGTTCCAGTGTAGCCATGCACGGAGACTGTCAAGGCCGCGGTAACAAAGGGTTGCAACTTCGCCGTCACCCGACCATCGGGCGCGATCGCGGCGGTCATGCCGGTATTGGTTGCGCGCAAGACCGGCCGGCCGGTTTCCAGCGCGCGCATGCGGGCGATCTGCAGGTGCTGCGGCTGGGCCAGCGAGTCGCCGAACCAGGCGGTATTGGAGAGGTTGACCAGCAGCGTCGCCTCGGGCAGGCCGGCGAGGATCTCCTCGCCGAACAGGTCCTCGTAGCAGATGTTGGGCATGATGCGCTGGCCGGCGACGGCGAGCGGCTTCTGCCCGACCGGACCCGGGCTGAAGTTCGACATCGGGATGTTGACCAGGCCGAAGAACCAGGCAAAGCCGGGCGGCACGTACTCGCCATACGGCACCAGATGCGTCTTCGAGTAGGTTTGGCTACCGGCAGCGGGCGACAGCGCGATCGCGCCGTTGGTATAGCCGTGGTCGGTGCGGATGGCGCTGCCGATCAGAACATCGCCATTGGCAGTCAGGCGGCGCAGCAAATCGCGGGGGATCTGGTCGAACAGCAACGGGATCGCGGTCTCGGGCAGGACGATCAACGGCGCGGGATGCTCGGCCGCCAGGCGCGCGTAACTGTCCATCGACAGGTGCAGGTTCTCGGGCACCCACTTGAGGCTCTGCGGGATGTTGCCCTGGAGCAGGCTGACCTTCAGCGGTTCGCCGACGGCTTGCGTCCACTCGATGCTGCGCAACGCCTGTCCGCCGAGCAGGAGCACTGCCGTAGCCAGCCACGCGCCGGGCTTGCGCCAATGAAAAGTCAGCCATGACGACACGCCGGCCACCAGCAGGCCCACCCCATAGACACCCAGCAGCGGCGCGTAGCCGGCCAGCGGACTGGGCGGCGTCTGCGAGTAGCCGATCGCCAGCCAGGGGAAGCCGGTCAGTACCCAGCCGCGCAGCCATTCGGTGAGCGTCCAGACTCCGGCGAGAAGAAGGATGTCCCAAAAGTCAGCCGTGGCGACACGCCGATACAGCCAGCCCGCCAGCGCCGGAAATACCGCCAGGATGCCGCAGAAGGCCAGCGTGGCGACGCCGGCGAGCGGCAGCACCATGCCGCCGACGTCGTGCAGGCTGACGTAGACCCAGGACACGCCGGCGAGGAAGCAGCCCATGCCCCAGACGAAGCCGAGCAGCGCGGCCTGGCGCGGCGTTTCGCTGCGCCGCCAGAGCATGAACAACGCGCCGAGGGTGACGAAAGGCAGCGGAAACAGATCGAAGGGCGAAAAACCGAATGCCGTCACCGCGCCCGCCAGCAACGCGATGAGCGGCGTTTGCCTCATTCGGCGGAATTCAGCGCCAGGCTGCGCTGCTGGTCGACGAGCAGGGTATGCACGCGCCGGCTATCGGCGCGTAATACCTGCAGGCGCAGGTTGTCGAGCATCAGCACTTCGTTGCGCTTGGGCAGGCGGCCAAGGTGGTGGATCACCAGACCGCCGACGGTATCGTAGTCGTCGTCCGGGAAATCGGTGCCGAAGGCGGCGTTGAAGTCGCAGATCTCGGTGATCGCCTTGACGCGATAGCGGCCGACGTTGTCGAGCACGATGTTGCCCGCCGCCTCGTCGAAGTCGTATTCGTCCTCGATGTCGCCGACGATCTGCTCCAGCACGTCCTCGATGGTGACCAACCCCGAAACGCCGCCGTACTCGTCGACCACGAGCGCCATGTGGTTGCGCGAAGCGCGGAACTCGCGTAGCAGCACGTTGAGCCGCTTCGACTCGGGAATGAATACGGCCGGCCGCAAGGTGTCGCGCAGGGCGAACTCCTTGCCGGCGAAATGGCTCAGCAGTTCCTTGGCAAGCAGGATGCCGATCACGTCGTCGCGGTTCTCGTCGACCACGGGGTAGCGCGAATGGGCCGCCGCGATCACGAACTCGGCGATCTTTTCGAGCGGATCGTGGATGCTGACCACGTCCATCTGCGCGCGCGGCACCATGATGTCGCGCACCTGCATGTCCGACACCGACATGGCGCCCTCGATGATCGACAGCGCATCGGCATCGAGCAGGTTGCGCTCGAAAGCGCCGTGCAGGAGCTGCAGGAGTTGCTCGCGGTCCTCCGGCTCGCGCATCAGCAGCGACGAGAGCCGTTCGAGCAGGGTCGGTTTATGACTGTCAGGGTCCATCAATCAGCGGTAGGGATCGGGATAACCCAAGCCGGCGAGCACTTCACGCTCTTGTGCCTCCATGCGGGCGGCGTCTTTCGCGCCGGTCTCGTGGTCGTAACCCAACAGGTGCAGCATACCATGCACGATCAAGTGCGCGAAATGCGCCTCGGCGCTCTTGCCCTGCGCCGCCGCCTCGCGCAGCACCACCGGCAGGCAGACCGCCAGGTCGCCGACCACGCGCGGTTTGCTCTCATAGACGAAGGACAGCACGTTGGTGGCGTAGTCCTTGTGGCGGTAGTCGCGATTGAGCAGTTGCGCTTCCTCGGCGTCGACGAAGCGGACAGCGACTTCGGCCGGCAGGTCGCCCGACGTGCCCAATGCGGCGCGCACCCAGCGGCGCACCTGCGGTCGCGAGGGTAGCGCCCCATCCTTGCAGCCGTATTGCACGCTCAGGGAAAGCTCAGGGAGCCGTCTTGGCATGGGACTCGTAGGCTTCGACGATACGCGCCACCAGCGGATGACGCACCACGTCGCCGGCCGTGAAGTCGGTGAACGCCAGGCCGCGCACGTCGGCGAGGATGCGCCGCGCCTCGACCAGGCCCGACTTCTGGCCCTTCATCAGGTCGATTTGCGTCACGTCGCCGGTAATCACGGCCTTGGCGCCGATGCCGATGCGGGTGAGGAACATCTTCATCTGCTCGGGCGTGGTGTTCTGCGCCTCGTCGAGGATGATGAAGGAATGGTTGAGGGTGCGGCCGCGCATGTAGGCGAGCGGCGCAATTTCGATGTGGCCCTTCTCGAACAGTCGGCCCACCTTGTCGAAGCCCATCAGGTCGTAGAGCGCGTCGTAGAGCGGCCGCAGGTAGGGATCGACCTTCTGCGCCAGATCGCCGGGCAGGAAGCCGAGCCGTTCGCCGGCCTCCACCGCGGGCCGGGTCAGGACGATGCGCTGCACCTGGTCGCGCTCGAAGGCATCGACTGCCGAGGCGACCGCGAGATAGGTCTTGCCGGTGCCGGCGGGGCCGACGCCGAAGGTGATGTCGTGTTCCTGGATGTTGCGGATGTACTGCACCTGGTTCGGCGTACGGCCATGCAGGTCGCTCTTCTTGGTCATCAGCGCCGGCATCTGCAGTTGTGCCTGGCCGCGGTTGCGCAGTTCGACCAGCCCGAGCTGGATGTCATCGACCGTTAGCAACTGCTTGGCGGCAGCGTAGAAATACTCCAACGCCTCGGCGCCCTGCTTGACCTTGTCGCCATCGCCGCTCAGCCGGCATTGCTCGCCGCGCCGCGCGATGGTGATGTCGAAGGCCGTCTCGATCTGGCGCAGGTTTTCGTCGAGCGGCCCGCAGAGATTGGCCAGGCGCTCGTTGTCGAGCGGCGCCAGCATGAGGTCGAGCGATTTGGCTTTCACGATTCGTCGGTGACCACTTCGCCGCGCAGGCTGTGCGGCAGGGCGGACGTGATGCGCACTTCGGCGAAACTGCCGACCAGGCGCGGCGAGCCGGCGAAATTGACGATGCGGTTGTTGTCGGTGCGCCCCGCCAGTTCGTATTCGTTCCTCTTCGACTTGCCCTCGACCAGCACGCGCTGGACCGAGCCGACCATGCTTGTCGAGACGGCGAAGGCCAGTTCCTCGATGCGCTTCTGCAGGCGCATCAGTCGCGCGGTTTTCAACTCGGCCGGCGTGTCGTCGGCCATCTCGGCCGCTGGCGTGCCCGGGCGCGGGCTGAAGATGAAGGAGAAGCTGGCATCGAAGCCGACCTCGTCGATCAGCTTCATGGTCTTCTCGAAATCTTCCGCCGTCTCGCCGGGGAAGCCGACGATGAAGTCGGTGGAGATGGAGATATCGGGTCGCGCGGTGCGCAACTTGCGTACCAACGACTTGTATTCGAGCGTGGTGTAGCCGCGCTTCATCGCCGCCAGCACACGGTCGGAACCCGATTGCGCGGGCAGGTGCAGGTGCGAGACCAGCTTGGGCACCCGCTGGTAGAGGTCGATCAGGCGCTGGGTCATCTCGCGCGGATGCGAGGTGGTATAGCGGATGCGTTCGACGGCCGGCATCTCGGCCATCGTTTCGATCAGGTAGGCCAGGTCGGCCGTGTCGCCGTCGGCCATCTCGCCGCGGTAGGCGTTGACGTTCTGGCCGAGCAGGGTGATCTCGCGCACGCCCTGCGAAGTCAGCCGCGCCACCTCGCCGAGCACGTCGGCCAGCGGCCGCGAGACTTCGTCGCCGCGCGTGTAGGGCACGATGCAGTAGGTGCAGAACTTGGAGCAGCCTTCCATGACCGACACGAAGGCGGAGGCGCCTTCGCTGCGGCTCTGCGGCAGGCTGTCGAACTTCTCGATTTCCGGGAACGAGACGTCCACTTCGGCGCGTCCGGACTCGCGACGCCGCGCGATCAGTTCGGGCAGCCGATGCAGGGTCTGCGGGCCGAACACGATGTCGACGTAGGGCGCCCGGGCGACGATGGCATCACCCTCCTGGCTGGCCACACAGCCGCCGACGCCGATGATCAGCCCGGGGTTGGCCTGCTTGAGCTGGCGGACGCGGCCGAGTTCGTGGAAGACCTTTTCCTGCGCCTTCTCGCGCACGGAACAAGTGTTGAAGAGGATGATGTCGGCGTCCTCGGGCCTGTCGGTCTTCACCGTGCCCCAGGCGGAACCGAGCACGTCGGCCATCTTGTCCGAATCGTACTCGTTCATCTGGCACCCGAAGGTGCGGATGAACACCTTGCTGGCCATCAGGGCTGGGCCGCTTCCCGCTGGGAGAGTATCCAGACCCTGGAAATGGCGCCCGACATGTCCGTCTGGTAGCGCACCGGCACGGCGTCGCGAATCTGGCCGGGCAGGACCACGGTATTGAACGGATCCCGAATCTGCACGCCCGGCGCAAGCATCTTCATTTGGCCGTCAACGGAGGCACTGGTCGGGCTGAACACCTGCATCTCGCCCTTGATCGTGTTCTCGGGCAGCGTACGCGGCACGCCTTCGATCGGGACGGGCGAGGTCGGCCCCGGAGCATTGGCAATCTCCTGGACCATGCTGTTGACGACGGAACCGACGATGGCGGCGGTGATGGGATCCACGGGCATGCCGCCATTATAGACGCGAGCGGGTCCTGCCGATACCACCCCCCGGTCTGCTAACATCGGCCCATGCAGCCGGCCGTCATCCTGCTTTCCGGCGGACTCGATTCCGCCACCACCCTGGCCATCGCCCGCGAGGAGGGCTTCGCCCCCTTCTGCCTGTCGGTCGATTACGGGCAGCGCCACAACGCCGAACTGAAGGCCGCCGCCCGGGTTGCCGCCGCGCTGGGCGCGCGCGCGCACCGCACCGTCCATATCGACATGAACCAGTTCGGCGGTTCGGCGCTCACCGACCCCGGCATCGCGGTACCGACCGCCGGCGTCGTTCCGGGCATACCCGTCACCTATGTGCCGGCCCGCAACACGATCATGCTGTCGCTGGCGCTGGCCTGGGCCGAAGTGCTGGGCAGCCAGGACATCTACCTTGGCGTCAATGCCGTGGACTATTCGGGCTATCCGGACTGCCGCCCGGAATTCATCCGCGCCTACGAGACCTTGGCCAATCTCGCCACCAAAGCCGCCGTCGAAGGCTGGCGCCTGCACATCCATGCCCCGCTGATCGAAATGACCAAGGCGGAAATCATCGGTCGCGGCACCGAGCTCGGCGTTGATTTCGGCTTGACGGTTTCCTGCTATCAGCCCGACCCCGAAGGCCGGGCCTGCGGCCTGTGCGACGCCTGCCGGTTGCGCCGGGCCGGATTCGAGACCGCGCGCGTTCCCGATCCAACGAGCTATCAAGCTCGATAATTGCCGATCAAGGAATATTGATTCTGGTCGCGGCGGGCGACTTCTACAATCGCCGATCCCAGGGGGGACGTGGAGCTTCGAGGAGGAAGGAAGATGGAATTCACCATTCATAACAACGTATTGCTGTCGGTATTCGCCATCGCTGCAGTGATGGGGGCCGTCGCCAACAAGACGAACTTCTGCACCATGGGTGCGGTCTCCGACTGGATCAACATGGAGGACAAGGGTCGCCTGCGCGCCTGGCTGCTAGCGGTCGCCGTCGCCATGGGCGGCGTCCTGCTGCTCGAGGCGCTGGGCAAGGTGAATCTGTCGGGCACGACCTTCCCGCCGTATCGGACCGCCAATTTCGCCTGGCTGCGCTACCTGCTCGGCGGCGCCATGTTCGGCATCGGCATGACCCTGGCCTCCGGTTGCGGCAACAAGACCCTGGTGCGCATCGGCGGCGGCAACGTCAAGTCGGTGGTCGTGCTGGCAATCGCCTCGGTGATGGCTTACTTCATGCTGTGGAGCGACTTTTACGGCATCGTCTTCGATAGCTGGATGGCCCCGCTGGCCGTCAATCTCGGCGCCGTCGGCGCCAAGAGCCAGACCCTCGACGGCGTCCTCGGCGGCCTGGCCGGCATGGACAACACCAACACGCTGCACCTGATCCTGGGCGTCGTCCTGATCGTCGGCATCCTGTTTTTCGCCTTCAGCTCCGAGGAGTTCCGCGGCAACCGCGACAACATCCTCGGCGGCGTGGTCATCGGCCTGGCGGTGGTGGCCGGCTGGTACCTGACCGGCAGCGCCATGGGCGCCGAGTGGAAGGAATGGGCCGAGATGGCCGACACTCCGCCTTCGCGCGTCGAGGTCCAGTCTTTTACCTTCATCAGCCCGATGGGCGACAGCGTGCGCTACCTGCTGCACCCCGGCGACCTTTCGCTGGTCAACTTCGGCATCTGCGCGCTGGCCGGCGTCATCGCCGGCTCCTTCCTGTATTCGGTGCTCACCCGCTCGTTCCGTATCGAATGGTTCGTCAATGCCGGCGATTTCGCCAACCACGCCGTCGGCGCGGTCCTGATGGGCATTGGCGGCGTACTCTCGATGGGCTGCACCGTCGGCCAGGCCATCACCGGCGTCTCGACTCTCGCCATCGGTTCGATGCTGACCTTCGCCGCCATCGTCGCCGGCGCAGCCGGCACGATGAAGTTCCAGTACTGGAAGATGATGCGCGAAGCATGAGCGATCTTGTATTTGACGGGAAAATTACGTATCCCTATAATCCGCGCCTCTAACCGGAAGGGTGGTTAGCTCAGTCGGTAGAGCAGCTGGCTTTTAACCAGTTGGTCACAGGTTCAAGTCCTGTACCACCCACCAGCTGCACCAGGTTTCAATCGGGGGTCGTTAGCTCAGTTGGTAGAGCAGCGGACTCTTAATCCGTAGGTCGAGTGTTCGAGCCACTCACGACCCACCACCCGATAAAGGAAGAAGGGCCTAGCCGCGAGGCTAGGCCCTTCTTTCTTTTTTTTGCCGACTGCCCGGTTACGCTGTCCGGGGGTGGGCTGCGCCACCCGTTTCCATGATTGCTATAACGGCCGGCGCGCAGAAAAGTTGAATCGGTCCGCGGCTAGAGATTGCAGAAGGTCAGCTCGAACGACACGTCGGCGTCCGACTGCTTGGGACGCAATTCGGTACCCGGCATGGTGAAGCGGATATTGAGCGCGTACTTGTTGGCGCTGATTTCCGGAATCACCGCGTCGTCGCGGCTCAGCCTGAGGCGCACGAGTTGGGCGGTGCGCCCGCCGAGCATCAACTGATAGGTGCCGCGCTCGGCGACGCGCGATTCCGGACGGCCGGAGGCGCGCAATAGGCGCAGCACGATGCCGAGGCCGTCGCGGATCGGCATCATCGGCGCCACCCAGGCTGCCAGGTCGCGCTGGCGGAAGGCGGGATCGCGATTCAGCCAGAAATGGTAGCCCGGCACATCGAACTCGCACACGCCGCCGGGAATCGCGGCGCGGTTCTTGATGCCCATCAGCCATTCGTTGTCGCGCAGGTTCTGGCCTATCTTGCCGACCATCGCCAGCAGCGCTGCCGATGCCTGTTCGATCTCATAGAGGGCGCCCGACAGGGCTTCCTCAGAAATCTCGGGATTGTTGCGGAATGACAACAGTATCTGGCGTTGGCGCTCCAGTTCCTGGACAAGGTCGAACTTGAGGTCGGCGCGCCCCGTGACGTCGAGCATCTCGAAGAGGGTGATCAGGGCGACATGATGCTCCTGGGGGCCTTCTTCAGCCGAGAAGTACGCCACTTTGTCGAACAAATCCTCGAGGCGCAACAGGGTGCGAATGCGCTCGCTCAAAGGATATTCGTATGTGATCACGGCTGGCTCACCAGAGAATTCGGGCGATTCTGACCGAATTGTCAGCAAATCTCAACCTGTAGCCGGGGTTTTCGCAAAGTCCGCCAGATAGCGGCGGTGCAGGTCGGCAACCTGGCGGGCCAGATCGTCGAAACTGCCGCCATTGTCGACGATGTCGTCGGCCGCGGCCAGGCGTTCCTCGCGGCCGACCTGGGCGCCCATGATGAGGTCGACTTCGGCGCGGGTCAGCCCGCTGCGGGCCATGACGCGCGCGATACGGATGTCGTCGCCGCAATCGACCACGATCACGCGGTCGACCCGGTGCCGGTAATCCCCCGACTCGACCAGCAGCGGCACAACCAGGATGACGTACGGTGCCCCTGCCGCCAGCGCACTGCGACAGCGAACCTCGGCCTGCGCCCGGATCAGCGGATGCACGATGGCTTCCAGGCGTTGGCGCACACCGGGGTCGTCGAACGCCAGTCGCCGCATCAGTGCCCGGTCCAGTCGCCCGTCGGCCGCAACGACCGCCTTGCCGAATTCGGCTTCGAGGGCAGCCATGGCGCCGCCGCCGGGTGCCGTGAGTTCGTGGGCGATGGCATCGGCGTCGACGATGGCCGCCCCGAGGGCGGCGAAACAGTCGGCCGCCGCACTCTTGCCGCTGCCGATGCCGCCCGTCAGGCCGACGATTCGGTGCTTCATTCCTTCGGGCATTCGATCGGCTCCGCGGTCAGGCCGGCCAATGCCTTGTCGAGCATGGCTGGAGCGCCGTGCACCGTCAGCATGACCTGGCCGGTCGGCTTGGCACGAGTGGCCATCTTCGCCGACTTGATGCCGTTGCGAACCAGCCGCGCGATCTTTTCCTTGGCCGCCTCTTCCTTGGCGTAGTTGCCCAGGGAAATCGAGTTCAGGTTCGGCCCTTCCTCGGCAACGACGAAGAACTCCTTGAAGCCGGTCTTCCTGAGCGTGGCAATGTCGTTGTCGGCAGGCTTGCCGTCCACCGCGGCGATGAATACCCAGTAGCTCAGTTCATCGACGGAGCTCAACGCAACGGAACCGCCTTGCCCGACGATGCTCTTGTCGAGCGACTCCGCCTCGGCGCCGCCCAGCGGGCCGACCCGACGGCACACGCCCGCCAGCGCGAGAAGCGCCGCCGGGGCTGGCGTGTCGCCGAAACTGACTCTCAGGCGCTCGGGCTGCAACTGGTTGCGCAAGCGCTCCGGCTCGCGCCCGTCGTCCCGGCCGCCCAGGTAGCCTGCCGCCCAGACATACACCGCCAGGTTGGCAAAGACCAGCAGGAGAAAGACGATGCGCGCCACCGAGCGACTCAGCCGACCTTCGGTAGATGCTTGAGGGACGCCGCCACCGCCTCGCTCGGGTACTCGAAGTCCTCCAGCCCGCCGGCAAAGTAGCGGTCGTAAGAGGCCATGTCGAAGTGGCCGTGGCCGGACAGGTTGAAGAGCAGCGTCTTGGACTCGCCGGTCTGCTTGCAGCGCAGCGCCTCGTCGATGCAGGCGCGGATGCCGTGGCAGGATTCGGGCGCGGGGATGATGCCCTCGGCACGGGCGAACATCACGCCCGCCTCGAAGGTCGCCAGTTGCGGCACCGCCACCGCCTCGATCAGTTTCTCGTGGAAGAGCTGCGAGACCAGCGGGGAATCGCCGTGGTAGCGCAGGCCGCCGGCGTGGATGCCGGGCGGCATGAAGTCGTGGCCGAGCGTGTACATCTTCATGATCGGCGTGTAGCCGGAGGCGTCGCCGTAGTCGTAGGCATAGACGCCCTTGGTCAGGGTCGGGCAGGAGGTCGGCTCGACGGCGACCAGGCGCAGGTTCTTGGCCTTCGGGTCGCCGGCCGCCTTGTCGGCCAGGAAGGGGAAGGCGACGCCGCCGAAGTTGGAGCCACCGCCACAGGGCGCGAAGATCATGTCAGGGTACTCGCCGATCTTGGCCAGTTGCTTCTTGGCTTCCAGGCCGATCACGGTCTGGTGCAGCAGCACGTGGTTGAGCACCGAGCCGAGCGCATAGTTGGTGTCGGCGCGGCCAGCGGCCTCCTCGACGGCCTCCGAAATCGCCAGGCCGAGCGACCCCGGGTTGTCCGGATCCTTGGCCAGCGCATCGCGGCCGGCCTGGGTCATCTCGCTGGGGCTGGCGAACACTTCGGCGCCCCAGGTCTGCATCATCGAGCGGCGGAAGGGCTTCTGGTCGTAGCTGACCCTGACCATGTACACCCGCACGGCGATGCCGAACATCTGGCCCGCGAAGGCCAGCGAACTGCCCCACTGGCCGGCGCCGGTTTCGGTGGACAGGCGCAGGATGCCGGCCTGCTTGTTGTAGAAGGCCTGCGGCACGGCGGTGTTGGGCTTGTGCGAACCGGCCGGCGAGACGGCTTCGTTCTTGTAGAAGATTTTGGCCGGCGTGCCGAGCATGTGCTCCAGGCGATGGGCGCGATAGAGGGGCGACGGCCGCCACAGGCGATAGGCCTCGCGCACTTCCTCGGGGATGGCGATCCAGCGCTCGCCCGACATTTCCTGCTCCAGGATGGCGCCGGGGAAGATCGCGCCCAGTGCTTCGGGCGGCACCGGCTGGCCGTCGGGTCCCAGCGGCGGCGCCGGCGGGTTGGGCATGTCGGCGACGACGTTGTACCAGTGCGTCGGGATGTCGTTCTCTTCGAGCAGGATCTTGGTCGGACCGGCCATGGCATTCTCCCCCTGTTTGTCGTTCGGCAAAGTGGGCTAAGTTACTGCTTTTGGTGGATTGGTCAAGCCTGCGGATCAATGTGCCCGCACGGTGTATTCCAGCACCGCCTTGCCGCCGGCAGGAACCGAGACCAGCCAGACGGCCGAGTGGGCGTCGCCCTTGGCGTGCCGCTGGCTCTCGGACACCATCTCCCAGTCGCCGGGCATGGGCTCGACCACCTTGACGGTCACCGCCTGCTCCCTGGCGTTGTTGAACTCGATGCGCCAGGCGGTCTCGATTACCGGATTCGGCCGGCCGGCGACCAGGCGATAGTTGGTCTGCTTGCGGTTCGCGGTCACGTCGAAGGCATTGCCCATCTTCAACCGGAGCTTGTCGTTCTTGGCGGTGTGGTCGATGCCGTCCTCGCCGATGAAGATGGCGTTGCCCTTGGAGTCCTTTTTGTACACGCGCACCACGCCCTTGGGCAACGGCTTGCCGAGATCGCCGCCGGCGTTGTCGAACTCCAGGAAGACGGCGATCTTCTGCTTCCGGCCGAGGTCGGTCGCCTGGCTCTGGTAGTACCAGCTTTCGCCGGTCAGCAGGTACTCCTTCTTCACGGGCACGGCGGCGGCCGACAGCAGCGCCACCTGCTTGGTCTGGTTGTCGCGGATGGTGGTCGGCTGGCCCAGCGTGTAGAGATGGTAGTCGAACACCTCCTCGCGCGCCATTTCGCGCATCGGTGCCGCCGCCATGGCCTTGGCCATGGGTCGCACCGCGAAGTCCTGCTGCACACGATTGACGTCGCCCGCCACCAGTTGCAGCCTGGCGTTATCAAAGGCCGTACCGCTCCGGTTGGTCAGCGTCACCCAGCCGGCGAGGTCCAGCTTCGTTTCGTCGGCGCCCAGCTCGGCCACGTAGTCCGCCTGCCACGAGAGGCCGCCCGAGAGGTAGGATAGCTCGGCCGTCTGACTGCCCGCCGCCGCACTCTCCAGTTTCACCACCAGCGTCGGCCGGTCGCGCAGGTTGGCCGGCACGCCGGGGAAAGTCAGCCGTCCCGGCACGCCGGTCTCGATGCGGTCGGCGAACTTGAGGACGACGCCGTTGTTGGTGGCCAGCACCTGCGCCGTTTCGCGCGTCTCGGCGCCCGTGGCGGGGTTGGTGCGGATCACGCCGACGCTTTGCCCGACGTATTTCTCCAGCAGCTTCTGCGGCGTCAGCAGGTCGAAGTCGAAGTTCTGTTCGATGAGGCGCAGCGGCGCACCGGTCAGCGCGCGCAGGCTGGCCGTCTCCGGGCGCATCTTCGCCGACACGTCGCGCAGCGCGATGTCATTGACGCCGCGCGCGAGGTCGAGCCGGCGCGTTTCCTTGATCAGCGCCAGCGAGTCGTTGTAGATCGCCACCGCGACTTCGCTGCGGCTATCGGCGCCGCTAATGCGCTCATCAGCAATGGCAGGAAAAGTCAGCCATGGCAGCACGCCGAGTAATAATGCCGATGCCCTTGCACCCATAGTGTCCCTTCGCCTTTCCATCAGGTTGAGTTGAGCCCATGCAAAAAACCGGACCCCGAGAGATCGTAACGCCCTACCGGCCGATTCCGCTGACCGTCCCCGAGGGGATGAAGCCGAACGAATTCTTCAATAGCACCGAGAACCTGGCCGACCTGGTGCACAACAACGGCCTGCTGCAGAACCCCGAAGGCCTGCTGCTCTACCGCAAGGCACTGGGCCACAGCAACGTCTTCGACGCCTCGATCATCTACAACACTTCGCAGCGCATCCTCGATCCGCTCGGCCGACCGGTGCGCCGCACGCAGGTGCCGGGCGCGGCCAAGCACGTCTGGAACCGCATGAACCAGATCATCATCGAGTATATGCTGGAACGCTACCCGGACCCCGATGCGCATCTGGTCCTGGCCGGCGAGGCGAGCCTGGACGCCACCTGGCCGCTGACTTCTCCGGGCGTGCCGAGCATCCGCATGCTGCACAACCATTTCATCGTCTTCGACAAGACTGAGCTCGCCGCCGCACCGCCGGCCGAGCCGGACAACCCCAACCTCACCGACGGCGGCCAGCACTCGCTGTTCCAAGCGCACATGCGCGACGTCTATCGCGCCTTCTTCGAAGAACTCGACCTGGAGATCCTGCAGCCCTGCCAGCAGGGCTCCTGCCGCATCAGCCTGACCGGCTACCCGCAGGGCCTGCCGAGTTGGGAAGTCGTCGGCGGCGCGAAGATGCTGAAGGACGTGCGCTTCTGGCGGGAGTACGACGTCATCCTGAAGGGCTTCCTCGACTTCTACCGCAGCTTCTTCAGCCAGGTCAGCACACGCAATGCGCCCATGCTGCCCGATCTGCACTTCCCGCAACTGGTCGAGGAAAGGCTGCTGTTCGACAACGACTTCCTGAAGACCGCGAAGATGGTGCGCGACCGCTGCATCAAGGACGCCAAGTATGCCAACGCGATCCGCTGGCAGCCCGCCTTCAAGCAACTGATCTACCGCAACGATACCGGCAGGCTGATCGTCACCATCAGCCAGAACTCGATCGGCAACGCGATCACCGAATTGCTCGGCGTGGTGGTCAAGCGTGAGCCGGACGCGGACGCCTATGCGGCGGCCGAACCGGCGCTGATCGAACAATTGCTGGCGGTGCGGCGTCGCCTCATCGATGCCGACCTCGGCGAGGCCATCGCCACCGCGCAGTGGGGCGCGGCGTAACGCCTATTTGAACTTGTAGTAGCGCTGCGCCAGCCAGGCCGCGACGTTCTCCTCGTCCTCGGGGAACCAGCCCGCGTTGGTCATCGCGTTGCACGCCGCGACCCGCTGGCCGAGCGCCACCCGATCGTGGATGATGCGGTCCCGCCGAAGGTACATCTGCGAACCGTCGCCGCCGTAGCGTTCGATGTGGCAACTCACGCACTGCTTGTCGTGCAGGCGCTTGCCCTTTTCAAGATCGGCCGCGGCCAGCGCCCCCGAGATGGGCGTCAGAAGCAGCGCCAGGATGGTCAGGCCGCGCACCACGTCAGTAGCCCGGCATCCGGGCGGGCGCAGCCATGGGCGGAACCAGTTGGCCGCGAATCTCGCCGCCCTTGTGCGCTTCGCTGTGCACATTGACGTACAGGTCACCGGCCAGGTAGGACTGGTACTGCGCCTCGGTCAGCCGGGCGCCGTGCGGCGCCACCCAGCCGTTGTCGCCGTTGCGGTTCAGCGTCACGACCACCGGCCCGTTGGTGCCCGCCTTGCCGATATGGATATGCGCCATGGTTGCGGCGACGCCTGCGGTGGCGATGCCCCCGCTGACGGACATGTCCTTGTTGATGGTCAGGACACCGCTGCCGGCGGCCTTGGTCGAAACCGGCGGCACCTCCTGGTCGCCGCCGAGGCTGACCTTCACTTCCGCGGCCAGTGTGGTTGCGGAAGCAGCGATGACGCACAGCAACACTGCGTGGCGAAGCTTGCTATTGGTCTTCATGGTGGCCTCTCGTCTCTGCCGGGTCGGAATGCGCGCGCCGCGACGATCGGGTCGCGGCGGCGCAATTGACCTATAGTAAAGCCGACTGCAATTGTCAACTTAGCGAGTTCAGGCCCCGCGGGCGATCCCCGCCAATCCCTCGAGCACCAGGTTGCCGACTGCCCGCTGCGGAATAGTCAGCCGTGGCGACACGCCTCCCGCAGCGCCGCCCGAGATGAGGCAGAGCGGATCGCGTGCCGGATCGAGTTGACGGAACATGCGTTCGATCGCCCCCGCGGTTGCCTGCACCGCGCCGCTGGCGATGGCGTCGAAGGTATTGCGCGGCTGGTCGACGAAACTGCCTGTCGCGGCAGGCAGGTCGGCCGTGCCGCTGGCCAGCGATTCGCGCATCAGGTCAAGGCCGGGCAGGATCAGGCCGCCTTCGAAGCGGCCGTCGGCGCGCAGCAGGTCGACGGTCGTCGCGGTGCCGCACATCACGACGAGGCAGTCGCCGCCGTGCAGCGCGCGCGCGCCGATCAGCGCCGCCCAGCGGTCGGCGCCGAGTTGCTCGGGATGCTCATAGCCGTTTTGCACGCCGCATTGTTGCGCTTGGGCGCGTACCCATTCGAGGGGCACCTGCAGCCGGGCCGCCAGCGCCTCGATCGTCAGCCGCGGCGGCACGCCACCGACGTTGCACGCGACAATGCGGCTGGCGGCGATTCCAGCCGGCAAATCGACGCCCTGGTCGAGCCACGCGTCCCCTTCGCGCAGGCCCCACTTGATGCGTGTGTTGCCGGAGTCGATGCAGAGCGTCTTCATGCGGGCCGCAGCGACACGTCGCCGGAAACGATCCGCTGCACGCAGACGGCGGTTTCCAGGAGCAGGGCGCCATCGACATCGACGCCCATGCAGATGCCTTCGACGGGCACCGCGAACTCGGAGATGACGCGCACCGGCGCGCCCGCGTAGGCATTCAGGCGCAACCAGCGATCGCGCAGCGCGGCAAAGCCACCGGCGCCGAAAGCTTCCAGCACGCCATGCAGCGCAGCGAGCAGGCGCGCCAGAAATTCGTTGCGTTCGAGGTCGACGTCCAGTGCGGCGGCCACCGCCTTGACATCGTCCGGCAGGTCGGCGGGCAGACGCAGGTTCAGACCGATGCCGATCACCGCGGCCGACCCGGCCAGTTCGATCAGCACGCCACCCAGCTTGCGACCGTCGCGCAGGATGTCGTTGGGCCACTTGAGCGCCACGCCGGCAACACCCAGCTCGCGCAAGGCCTCGGCGATCGCGACGCCCACCGCCAGCGACAATCCGCTCGGCACCGCGCCGCGCGGCAACTTGTAAAGCAGCGAGAAAGTCAGGCTCGCATCGGGCTCGGCATGCCACCGCCGACCCATGCGGCCGCGCCCGGCGGTTTGCCGTTCCCCGACAAGTACCGCACCCGAGGGCGAGCTTTCGGCGCGGGCGAGCAGCAGGCTGTTGGTCGATTCGACCTCGGCGACGACGTCGACGTCGAAACGTGGCGCCAGCGGACCAAGCGCGGCGGCAATCGAGGCAACGGAAAGGCGGGTATCGGGCATCGCCCGATTATCCCTGATCGTCGCTGCCTTTCCCATCCTCCAGGCCGAGTTCCTGGATCTTGCGCGTGATGGTGTTGCGGCCGATGCCGAGCAGTTGCGCCGCCTCGATGCGCCGACCGCCCGTGGCAACCAGGGCACGCCGGATCAGCGTGCCTTCGAACGTGCGCGTCAGCGTATCGAAGACCTGGCCGGGCTGCGCGGCGATCAGGCGATCCGCCTCCAGCGCCAGTGCCGACAGCCAGTCGGCCGGCACCGCCGCACCGGCGGAGTCGCGCATTTCCGGCGGCAGGTCGGGCACCTCGATGGTCTGGCCCGGCGCCATCACCGTCAGCCAGTGGCAAAGGTTCTCGAGCTGGCGGACGTTGCCGGGAAACTCCAGCCCCTGCAGAAATTTCAGCGTCGCCTCGGACAGGCGCTTTACGTCCACGTTCAAGTCGGCCGCGCTCTTGTTCAGGAAGTGCTTCGCCAGCAGCGGAATGTCCTCGCGCCGTTCGCGCATCGGCGGCAGGCGCAGGCGGATGACGTTGAGGCGGTGGAACAGGTCCTCGCGGAACAGGCCGTCCTTGACGCGCTCCTCGAGGTTCTGGTGGGTGGCGGCGATGACGCGCACGTTGGCCTTGACTGGCTGGTGGCCGCCGACGCGATAGAAGTGGCCGTCGGAGAGCACCCGCAGCAAACGCGTCTGCAACTCGGCCGGCATGTCGCCGATTTCGTCGAGGAACAGCGTGCCGCCTTCGGCCTGCTCGAAGCGGCCGCGCCGCTGGCCCGCGGCGCCCGTGAAGGCGCCCTTCTCGTGGCCGAACAGTTCCGACTCCAGGAGGTCGCGCGGAATCGCCGCGGTGTTGATGGCGATGAAGGGCGCGTCCTTGCGCGGGCTGTGGCGGTGCAGGGCGCGCGCCACCAGTTCCTTGCCGGTCCCCGACTCGCCGTTGATCAGGACGGTCGCGTGCGACTGTGAGAGTCGGCCGATGGCACGGAACACCTCCTGCATCGAGGCGGCATGACCGAGAATCTCGGGCGCCAGCGGTGGCGTGTCGCCCTCGCTGACTTTCGGCGCCGTCTGCTCGACCGCGCGGCGCACCAGCGCCACCGCCTGGTCGACATCGAAGGGCTTGGGCAGGTATTCGAAGGCACCGCCCTGGAAGGCCGCCACTGCCGAATCGAGGTCGGAGTAGGCGGTCATGATGATGACGGGTAGTTCCGGGAAGCTGGTCTTGACCAGCTTCAGCAGATCGAGGCCGGAAGTGCCGGGCATGCGGATATCGGAGACCAGGGCACGCGGCGACTCGCCGCCATCGAGCGCGGCCAGCGCCTCGTCGGCCGAACCGAAGCTGCGGCAGGCGATGTTCTCGCGCGTCAGCGCCTTTTCGAGCACCCAGCGTATCGAGCGGTCGTCGTCGATGATCCAGACGGGATTCATGGTGTCAGCCTTCCTGTTCGTTGCCTGCCGCCAGCGGCAGGCGAATGATGAATGAGGTGCGGCCCGGCTTCGATTCGACGTCGATGCTGCCGAAGTGCTGCTGCACGAAGCTCTGCGCCAGCGTCAACCCGAGCCCGCTGCCACCTTCGCGGCCCGACACCAGCGGATAGAAGATCTTGTCGCGGATCGCTTCGGGAATGCCCGGGCCGTTGTCGATCACCTGCAGCTCGAGACCGAGGCGATAGCGCTTCTTGGCCAATGTCACCTGGCGTAGCGCCCGGGTGCGGAAGATGATCTCGCCCTGGCCGCCCATCGCCTGCGCCGCATTGCGCGCGACGTTGAGGATGGCCTGGATCAGTTGCTCTCGGTCGCCGGTGATCTCTGGCAGCGAGGTGTCGTAGTCGCGGCGCACGCGCACGCCGACGTACTCGGCGTGGATCAGGCGCCGCACGCGCTCGAGCAGTTCGTGGATGTTCACCAGTGCCGGCTGCATGGCGCGATGCGAGGACAGCAGCCGCTGCATCAGGTCCTGCAGGCGGTCGGCCTCCTTGATGATGACCTGTGTGTACTCCTTGAGCGCCGGCGCATTGTCCAGGCTCGCGAGTTCGCGCTCGAGCAACTGCGCCGAGCCGCGGATGCCGCCGAGCGGGTTCTTGATCTCGTGGGCGAGGTTGCGGATCAACTCACGGTTGGCTTGCTGCTGCACGGCCTCGCGCTCCTCGCGTATCGCCTTCAGTTGCTGGTCGATCGGCCGGAACTCGAGCAGCAGGCGGGTGCCGCCCTCGTCGATCGGCGTCACCGTGCAGTCGAGGTGCAGCGGCGCGCTGCTTTCGCCTTCGCGCGCCTCGCGGGTCACTGCGATATTGTGGCCGGTATAGCTCCAGTTGTTGCGCAGGGCGTTTTCCAGCGCGTTGTCGAGCGCGGCGGGCGTGCCGGCCAGTTGCGCCAGGGGCCGGCCCAGCCAGGCACGCTGGCTGACCGCGAAGAGATTCTCGGCCGCGGGATTGAGATGACGGATGAGCAGACGGCCGTCGAGGACGACGACCGCGGAGGACAGGAGATCCAGCCCGTGGAAGCCCGGCTGGGTGGATGCAGAATCGGCGGCGTTCATGTCCACGTCGGGAGCAAGAAGCAAGCCATCAGCGGGCCGGGTCAGCGCTGGCTGTCGATCTCCTTTTGCAGCGATTCAACGTTGCGTTCATGCAACTGGACCTCGTCCTGATACGGCTTCAGGCGGTCCAGGACGCGCTGGTAGTTCTTCTCGCCGCCCATGCGAATCGCCTCCTGCTCGGCCAGCGCCTTCTTTGCGTCTTCCAGTTTCTGTTGCTCGGCGCGCATTTCCCCTTCGAGTATCCTGCGCCGGTCGTTGTCGCGGTTCTTCTGCGTTTCCGAATTTACACGCGGAAAGCCTTCCGGTGTCGGCGCGTTGGCGCGCACCTTGGGCGCGGCGAACGTCGAGATCGGCTTGTCCTGCGACAGCACGGTGCATGTCTTGCCAGGCGTCTTCTGGTTCGTGTAAGTCGTGTGACCGGCGGAATCGGCGCACTTGTAGAGCGTGTCCGCCTGGGCGGCACCGGCAAGCAAGACCAGCAGTAAGGAAGAGATTCGACAGGAGTTCATGGCGACCAGTCCGTAAGCTAACTACTCGAGTTTATGCGAAAAAAAAGGACGGGCATAGCCCGTCCTCTTATAACGCATGAAACGCGTTTTGGTTTAGATCGAGTAGTACATGTCGTATTCGACGGGATGGGTGGTCATGCGGAAGCGGGTGACCTCCTCCATCTTCAGCTCGATGTAGGCATCGATCATCTCGTTGCTGAACACGCCGCCGCGGGTCAGGAACTCGCGGTCCTTGTCCAGGTAGTCGAGCGCCTGATCCAGCGACGAGCAAACGGTCGGGATCTTGGCATCCTCTTCCGGCGGCAGGTCGTACAGGTTCTTGTCGGCGGGCTCGCCCGGATGGATCTTGTTCTGGATGCCGTCGAGGCCGGCCATCATCATGGCCGTGAAGCCCAGGTACGGGTTGCAGGTCGGATCCGGGAAGCGCACTTCGATGCGGCGGGCCTTGTCGCTATGCACGAACGGGATGCGGATCGAGGCGGAACGGTTGCGGGCCGAATAGGCCAGCTTGACCGGGGCTTCGAAGCCGGGCACCAAGCGCTTGTAGCTGTTGGTGCCGGGGTTGGTGATGGCGTTCAGGGCGCGGGCGTGCTTGATGATGCCGCCGATGTAGTACAGGGCGGTCTCAGACAGGCCGGCATAGCCGTTGCCGGCGAACATGTTCTTGCCGTCCTTCCAGATCGACTGGTGCACGTGCATGCCGGAGCCGTTGTCGCCGACGATCGGCTTGGGCATGAAGGTCGCGGTCTTGCCATAGCTGTGGGCGACGTTATGCACGACGTACTTCAGGACCTGCGTCCAGTCGGCGCGGCGCACCAGGGTGTTGAACTTGGTGCCGATTTCGCACTGGCCGGCAGTGGCGACTTCGTGGTGATGCACTTCGACTTCGACGCCGCAGGCTTCCAGCGCCAGACACATGGCGGCGCGGATGTCGTTCAGGCTATCGACCGGCGGAACCGGGAAGTAGCCGCCCTTCACGGTCGGCCGGTGGCCGGTATTGCCGCCTTCGAACTTCTCGCCGCTGGCCCAGGCGGCCTCTTCGGAGTACACCTTGACGGAGGAGCCGGACATGTCGACCTTCCACTCCACGGAGTCGAAGACGAAGAACTCGGGCTCGGGGCCGAAGAAGGCGGCATCGCCGATGCCGGACGACTTCAGGTAGGCCTCGGCTCGCTTGGCGATCGAGCGCGGATCGCGGTCGTAGCCCTTGCCATCGGCGGGTTCGACGACGTCGCAGGACAGGACCAGCGTGGTCTCGTCCATGAAGGGGTCGATGTAGGCGGTGGCAGCATCGGGCATCAGTTGCATGTCGGAAGCCTGAATGCCCTTCCAGCCGGCGATCGAGGAACCGTCGAAGGCGTGGCCGTCTTCGAACTTCTCCATGCCGAAGGCCTTGATCGGCACACCGACGTGCTGTTCCTTGCCACGGGTATCGGTGAAGCGGAAGTCCACGAATTTGACTTCTTGCTCCTTGACCAACTTCATTACATCTTGCGGCGTCATACGAGGCTCTCCTAACGGAAATCAGTGAGAATCAAAACGAAAATCGGGCGAAACAGTGTCGCGAAAATGTAGCAGTTACTGTGCCAATCGACTGCTGGGGGTAGAGGATTGTGCCACAAGGAGGTTTGGTCAAGGGAGTCCGAATGAGCAGCACCGCGATGGTGCACGCCGGTCAGGCGCGCACTATTTCGGTGCATACATCCAGTTGAGGCTGATCTTGCTGAAATACGGGTCGCCCGTCAGCCCATCGGCCAGGCGCGCCTCCACGCGGACGCAGACTTCGGCATCGGGGGCGGTCGCCAGGGCGAAAAACACCTCCGCTTCGACGCGCCCGGCCAGGTAGTGCAAGTGGACTTTCCGGGGTTCGGGCAGATCCTGCTGTGCCAGCACTTTGCCGAGATGGCCCAGGAGCACCTGCCGGTCCGGCAGCCTGGCAGAACTGGCGATGCGCATGTCGTTTTCGGGGTCGATGTGCACCAGCATGTCGAGGACGTCCTCGTGCGCGGCCAGCACGCGCCGGCGCACTTCGTCGCCGATCCGGTGGCCTTCCGAAACGCTGATGTGGCCATCGACCTGGACATGGGCATCGATGAGCGTCTTCTGCGCCATGCGCCGGGTACGCAGCTCGTGCAGACCGACGACGCCCGGCGTCGCACGCACGGTGGCGCGGATGGCCGCCAGCTCCTTGCCCGATACGCCTTCGTCCATCAGTTCGCGCAAGGCGTCCCAGGAAAACACCGCGCCCATGCGCAGGATCATGAAGCCGACGATCACCGCCGCCACCGGATCGAGGAAACGAAAACCGAACAGGCTGCCGGCGATGCCGGCCGTCACCACCAGCGACGAGGCCGCATCGGAGCGGGCGTGCCAGGCGTTGGCGATCAGCATCGGCGAACGCAGCCTTTCGCCTACGCGCAGCATGTAGCGGAACAGTCCTTCCTTGGCCGCCAGCGTCGCGACAGCCACCCAGAGCGCGACGGGCGCGACCGGCGGCAGATCTTCCAGATGCTGGATGCGGCCGGCCGCAGCCCAGAGAATGGCGCCCCCGGTAGCCACCAGCAGCAGGCCCAGCGCGAACGAGGCCACGGTCTCGATGCGATGGTGGCCGTAGGGATGGCTGGCGTCGGCCGGATGGCGACTGTGGAAATTCGCGACCAGGACCATGAAGTCGGCCACCAGGTCCGACAGCGAGTGGAAGCCGTCCGCGACCAGGCTCTGTGCATGCGCCAGCGTGCCGACTGCGATCTGCGTCACAGTCAGGACCAGATTCACCGCGACGCTCACCCAGGTCACCGTCCGGCCTTCGCGGTAGCGACGGTCATCGATGGGCATGCGCGTCGAAAGGGGGAGTTCCTCGGTACTCATATCCGGATTGTACCGACGGCAGCCTGCTAAACTTTCAATAGCACGAGTACGACCAGCCCATTTCCATGCAAACCGCCGCCATCAGCTTCGACAAGTTCAACGCCCTCGCCGACCAGGATGCGCAGGAGCGCATCCGCGCCGCCCGCGCCCGATTGGGCAAGCGCGCCGTCATCCTCTGCCACCACTACCAGCGCGCCGACGTCTTCCGGCATGCCGACCTGACCGGCGACTCGCTGAAACTGTCGCGGCTCGCTTCGCAATCCGACGCCGAGTACATCGTCTTCTGCGGCGTGCATTTCATGGCCGAGGTCGCCGACATCCTGTCGCGACCCGAGCAGATTTCCATCCTGCCCGACCTCGCGGCCGGCTGCTCGATGGCCGACATGGCCAGCCTGTCCAAGGTCGAGCGCGCCTGGCGCGAACTGTCGACCGTGCTGAACCCGGACGAGCAGGTCACACCCGTCACCTACATCAACTCCGCCGCCGACCTGAAGGCCTTCTGCGGCGAACATGGCGGCATCGTGTGCACCTCGAGCAACGCGCCGAAGATCCTCGACTGGTCGTTCCAGCGGCGGCCCAAGGTACTGTTCTTCCCCGACCAGCACCTCGGCAGGTGGAGCGGCTACAAGATGGGCATACCGCTCGACGAGATGGTGATCTGGAACCCCGACCTCGAACTGGGCGGCCTGACGCCGGACCAGATCAGGAAGGCGAGGATCATCCTCTGGCACGGCTTCTGTTCCGTGCACCAGATGTTCCAGGCGGCGCAGATCGCGCGCTTTCGCGAGCAGCATCCCCAAGGTCGCGTCGTCGCCCACCCCGAATGCTCGTTCGAGGTCTGCCAGGCCTCCGACGCGGTCGGCTCGACCGAGAAGATCATCACCACGGTCAAGGAGTCGCCGCCGGGCACGCGCTGGCTGGTCGGCACCGAACTCAACCTCGTCGAGCGCCTCGCCGACGAAGTGAAGTCCGAGGGCAAGATCGTGCAATTCATGGGCGGCGTGATCTGCATGTGCTCGACCATGCAGCGCATCGACCCGCAACACCTGGCCTGGACACTGGAGAACCTCGCCGAAGGCAAGGTGGTGAACCGCATCGTCGTGCCGGCCCACGAGGCCGCCCCGGCCAAGGTGGCGCTGGAGAGGATGCTCGCAGCGTCCTGACCCGGCCATGCCACCGACGCTGCATATCGCCACCCACAACATCCACAAGGGCTTCTCCCAGTTCAACCGCCGCATGGTGGTGCACGAATTGCGCGAACACCTGCGCACGCTGGACGCCGACATCGTTTTCCTCCAGGAAGTGCAAGGGCTGCACAGCGGCCACGCCGAGCAGCACGATGCGTGGCCCGACGAGCCGCAGCATGAGTTCCTCGCCGCCGATGTCTGGCGCAACACGGCCTACGGCCGCAACGTCGTGTACGACCACGGCCACCACGGCAATGCCATCCTGTCGCGCTATCCGATCGTCGCCAGCCACAACCAGGACGTCACCCACCTGCGTTTCGAGCGGCGCGGCCTGCTCCACTGCGCGATCGAGGTGCCGCAACTGGCGAAGCCGCTGCACTGCGTCTGCGTGCACCTGTCACTGTTCGGCCGCTCGCGCCAGCGCCAGCTCGACGCACTGGCCAGCCGCCTGGAGACCATCGTGCCGTCGGCCGCGCCGCTGATCATCGCCGGCGACTTCAACGACTGGCGCAACCGGGCGCACGACCTGCTGGCCGAGCGCATGGGCCTGAGCGAGGTATTCACCGACCAGGCCGGCCGGCCGCAGCGCAGTTACCCGAGCACCATGCCGATGCTGCGCCTGGATCGCATCTACGTGCGCGGCTTCGAGGTCGCCAGCGCGGATGTGCATTGCGGGCGGCCGTGGTCGAAGATATCCGACCATGCCGCCCTCTCGGCGCAGCTTACGCCGCTTTCCGCCGGGCAATGAAGCCGGCCTTCTTCAACGGCAACCGCATCACGCTGCTCGAAAGCGGCAAGGACTACTTCCCGGCACTGGTCGCCGCCATCGACGCGGCGAGCGTCGACGTGCATCTGGAAAGCTACATCTACGCCAATGACGCGACGGGTCGCCTCGTCACGGCGGCACTGGCAAGCGCGGCGCGGCGCGGCGTCCAGGTACATGTCATGGTGGACGGCTTCGGGTCGCCGGATTTTCTCGCCACGCAGGGCTACCAGTTGATCGCCGCCGGCGTCCAGGTGATGATCTACCGTCCCGAAGTGGCGCGGCTGCGGCTGCGCCGCCATCGCCTGCGGCGGCTGCATCGCAAGCTGATCGTCATCGATGGCCGGATCGCCTTCGTCGGCGGCATCAATGTCATCGACGACAACGCTTCGGCCACGCTGGCCGTGCCGCGCCTCGACTACGCGGTCGCCGTCGAGGGCCCGCTCCTGGCGGCCGTCCATCGCGCCGCCCACCACCTGTGGCGTCTGGTGCGCTGGGCCAACTTCAGGCGCCGCATCGCGGTGCGCTTGCCAACGCCCGCCCGGACACAGCACCTGGGTAACGTGCATGCCGCCTTCGTCGTGCGCGACAACCTGCGTCACCGGCGCGACATCGAGGAGGCCTACCTGGATGCCATCGAGGCCGCGCGCGACGAGATCGTCCTGGCCAATGCCTACTTCCTGCCCGGTCGCCGCTTTCGCCACGCCCTGCTCGATGCCGCCGCGCGCGGCGTGCGCGTCGTCGTGCTGTTGCAGGGCCGCGTCGAATACGTTCTCCAGCATTACGCCACCCAGGCGCTGTACGGCAGCCTGATCGACGGCGGCGTTGCCATCCACGAATATCGGCCGAGCTTCCTGCATGCCAAGGTCGCGGTGATCGACGGCAACTGGGCGACGATAGGCTCATCGAACATCGACCCGTTCAGCCTGCTGATGGCACGCGAGGCCAACGTGATCGTCCGCGATGCCGGCTTCGCCGCCGAACTGCGCGCCAGCCTCGAACGCGCGATCGCCAGCGACAGCACGGAGATCCGCGCCGACGACCTCAGGAAGCGCTCGCTACTGACCCGTGCCGCCTTTTGGGCCGCCTACACGCTGGTTCGCGTCGCGGTCGGCATTGCCGGCGTTCGGGGCAAGGAATATCGCGGCTAGGCTGCGGCTGCGCGGCACCCGATCGAGCTGCCACGCCGTTCTGGCCCACACCCAAAAGTCAGCCGTGGCGAGGCGCCACATGTCGGGCGGTACCTCCTGGCCGAGGAAGCGCATGGCGGCGACCAACGCCGGAACCGGATCGTGGTCGTCGATCGCCGGCGCCAGCGTCTGCTTGGAGAGTTTCTCGCCTGCGGCGTTCACCGCCACCGGCAGGTGCGCGTAGTGCGGCGTGGACAGGCCGAGGCAGCGCTGCAGGAACACCTGGCGCGGCGTGGAATCGAGCAGGTCGGCGCCGCGTACGACGTGCGTGACGCCCTGATCGGCATCGTCGACCACGACGGCGAGCTGATAGGCGAAGTAGCCGTCGGCGCGCAGCAGCACGAAGTCGCCAACCTCGCCCGCCAGGTCCTGGCGACGCCGGCCTTGCACGGCATCGTCGAAGCGGACGGTCGCGTCGTCGACCCGCAGCCGCCAGGCACGCGCCTGCCTGCCCGGCGGCAGGCCGTTTCGGCAGGTCCCCGGGTAGATCGCGGCACCGTCCGGCGCCAGCGCCGAATCGGCCAGCTCCCTGCGCGTGCAGGCGCAGGGATAGACGAGGTCTTCGCGTTTCAGCCGCTCCAGCACTTCGCGATAGCGTTCCTTGCGCGCGCTCTGCAACATCACTGCGCCGTCCCACTCTAAGCCGCAGGCCTCCAGCGTGCGCAGGATGTCGTCGGCCGCGCTTTGTGAGCAGCGCGGCTCGTCGACATCCTCCATGCGCAACAGCCATCGCCCCCCCTGCGCGCGCGCTTCGAGGCAACTGCCGAGCGCCGCGACGAGCGACCCGAAGTGCAAAGGCCCCGTCGGGCTGGGGGCAAAGCGGCCGACGTACCCTGAAGACGTCATGGTCATGTCGGCTGGCGAGGCGGGGCCGAAACGGGTAGCATCAGCGTTTTCTAATAGACTAGCAGAGGATTCACCATGGCCACCGTCGAACTGACCGCCGACAACTTCAAGGATGTGGTCGCCAACAACGACATGCTCATCATCGACTTCTGGGCGTCGTGGTGCGCGCCCTGCCGTTCCTTCGCGCCGACTTTCGAGGCGGCGTCCGAACAGCATGCCGACATCGTCTTCGCCAAGGTCAACACCGAAGAGCAGCAGGAACTCGCTTCCGCCTTCAACATCCGCTCCATTCCGACCCTGATGGTGTTCCGCGAACAGGTCATCGTCTATGCCGACGCCGGCGCCCTGCCGGCCGCCGGACTGCAACAACTGATCGACGGCGTGCGCAGCCTGGACATGGACAAGGTGCGCACCGAGATCGCGGCCGAGGAACAGAACTAGCCGAGGATATCGGCAACCACCGCCGGAGCCTCGGCGGCAAGCGTCTCGACGACCGCGCCGTCGATGCCGAGGATGGCCTGGCAGGCGCCGCCCAGCTTGCCCCACTCGCGGGTCATGCTCATGCCGGTGGAACGCTGGACCAGCAGTTCCGCCAACTGACCGAGCGCCGCCATGCGTGCCGCAGCCGGGCTAATGCCTTGCGGCATGGAGGCGAGGGCGACCGCATCGTGGTGGTGGCGGATGGCGTCGCTGAGTTCGTCGGTGAGCAGCCAACTGTGCGCCATCAGGCTGCCGACCAGCGCATGGTTGGTCGGACAGCGGGTCTGCTCGATCACGGTGAAGGGTTCTTCCGGCTCCGCGTTGGCCGCCTTGAGCACGTCGATGTAGCCGGGAAACTTCTTCATCAGGATCGGGATGCCGCAATCGCGGAACAGGCCATAGGTATAGGCGTCGTCGGCACGCACGTTGTCCCGCACACCCAGCTTGCGCACCAGCCAGCCCGAGGTGCGGGCGACGCGGGCCGAACCATCCCAGAAACGCTCGATGGCCGGCAGCGGGGGAAAGATGCGGCGCAGCACCAGACCGGCGATGGCCCGGCTGGCGGCTTCCAGGCCGAGCATGAGCAGCGCCTGCATGACGGTCTTGGCGCGCGTCTCGAAACCGAAATAGGGCGAGTTGGCGGTGCGCAGCAAACCGGCCGCCAGTGCCACGTCGGCGCTGACGAAGTTGGCGAGGTGCCGGAAATCCGGTTCCGGCTTGAGCATTTCCTCGGATACGTGGTCGAGGATCAGCGGGCGCGGCGGAATTCCGATGTCGCGCAGCGATAGTTCGAGCGCCCGCTCGACGGTCGGCTGGGCGCTGGCGTTGGCGGTGTTGGCGGTGTCGTTCACGATTTTTCCCGCAGCCAGCCTACCAGCAGTTCAGCCTCCATGGGGCGGGCATGCAGGAAGCCCTGCACGGCATCGACGCCCACGTCGACCAGCGCATCATGCTGCTCGCGGGTCTCGACGCCTTCGGCGACGATGGTCATGCCCAGTTCCCGGCCCAGTTGCGTCATTGCCCGCACCACAGCCAGGGAGCGCCTGTCTTCAGGCAGCACGCGCACGAAGGCGCGGTCGAGCTTGAGCTTGGTGGCCGGAATGTCCTTGAGGTTGGCCAGACAGGAATAGCCGGTGCCGAAATCGTCGATCGCCAGCGACACGCCAGCCTTGCGTGCCGCCAGCAGGTTCGACTGGACGACGTCCGAGATGTCCATGAACAGCGACTCGGTCAGCTCCAGCTCGAGCAGGTCGGGCGTCACGTCGGCATAGTAGATAGCCGCATACAGCGCCTCGACGAAGCGCGGCGCGGTGAGTTGGGCGCGCGAGACATTGACCGCCAGC
>JACRIZ010000021.1 GCA_016235765.1 Rhodocyclales bacterium
AGTGCAATTGTTGGCTACTGGTTCTCGCGAGGAGTACACGCTTGAATGAACCTCTGAGCGCTAACACTACGCTCAACCTCGCTCCCTTCGGTCGCTGGACGCTGCGCGATAAAGCCGCGCAGCGCCGGTTAGCTCTACGTTGAAGGTCAGCTTTACTTGAGTTGAGCGGCAGCAACGGGCACGTAGCCGCCCAAGTGGCGTACCGCCACGGCTGACTTTTCCTGGATCGCCCCCTGATCCGATAGCGCCTATCCAGCGTGGCCTGAGATTTGCTCAGACGATTGATATCGTCAGGCTCGGTCGTCGTTGCAATGAAAACCTCAGCGGAACAATCGGTGGAAATCGCCCCTGTGGCGCGCTGCGAGGCGTGCCCGCATGTGGCGGACGTGTTGCCGGCGCAGAAGTGCAAGCTGGGCGACAAGTGTGTCAAAGCTCACAGCGGGCGCCAGATCGATCGCTTCTTTCGCACAAACCCGGAGTTGGCTGAGGGGTATCTGCACGACGAGTTCTGGGAGCGGCGGGCGATAGCGGTGGGCTATGCGCCACGGGATTCCATCGGCGAACTCGCCACGGACCCGGACGAGATCGTCCGCAGGGCGGTGGCAATGCGCCTGCCGCCGGAGGCGCTGGACGGGATGCGCAAGGACCCGGACCGCGAGGTGCGCATCGCCGTGGCGCAGCGCATTATTCCCGACCGCCTGGAAACGATGATCGGCGACGCGGACTACATGGTGCGGATGGTGGTGGCGCGGCGGATTCCGCACGGCAAGCTGCCGCGTCTCATCGGCGACGAGGACCGCGAAGTGCGCAAGATCGTCGCGGAGCAGTTGCCGACCTTCTACCTCGCCCGGCTGATCGAGGACCCGGACGCGGAAGTACGCCGCATCGTCGCGGGCCGTGCGCTGCCGCAGGATGCCGAGCGAATGTTGAACGATCCCGACTGGACGGTACGCTTTGCGGCCGTGGGCCGGGTGTCGCGCGATGCGGCCCATCAGTTGCTGGCCGACCCCGAGCCGGACGTGCGCCGCGCGGCGTGGCAGAAAATCGAAGGCGGCGGGGAGTAGTGGCGTCCCGCCACGGCTGATTCCTACTCAACCAGGATCAGATTCGACCGCACCACGAAGACCGTGGCGATGAGGGCGAAGATCAGGAAGCCGGCGGCGGCTATCGCGGCGAGGCGGGCGGAGACTGGCGGGATGACGTTCTTCAGGCTCTCGACGTTCCGGAACGGTTGCACGGCGCCGGCGCCGATGCCGCAGGCGGTGGCGGCGAACAGGGGGACGTAGAGCCAGTAGCCTTGCCAGTCGTACTCCGGCTTGAGGATGCAGAACGGGCAGTGGTGGTGCGGGTGCTCGTAGAGGTAGAGCGAGACGAAGGCGATGATGCCGGCGATGGCGGCGACGAAGGCGGCGATGCTGGTTGCCGCCACCCAGTAGCCGCCGCGCTTTGTTTGCGCGTGGAAGGCGGCGGTGGCGAAGGCGATGGCGAGCGAGGTGTAGAAGCCGATCATCGCGGGCACTGGCGATAGCGCGGCCATGTCGCCGGTCAGGCCCTTGGTGTCTTCCGAGAACAGGCTGCCGCAGCAGGAGGTGATGACGTCGGCGCGCAGGTTGAGGAAGTACTGGAGTTGCAGCCACAGCACCGCCGCGACGGCGGGCAGCAGCACCAACATTGCGGCGTATTTGATGCGCACCAGCGGATAGTCGGGGGCGCGGGTGTCGACGTGGTTCACCGCCAGCCAGCCGGCGGCGAGGAAGAACACCGCCATCTGCGCAATCAGCGCCGGGAAGCCCCAGGGATTGACGTTGAGCGTGCCGACTGCGCACATGGCGCCGACGAACATCTCCGACATTTTGTCGGCGTTGAAGACGAACAGCAGTAGCGCCAGCAGTTGCGTCGCCATGACGAACACGGCCAGCGTCGAGAAAAGGTAGGTGCGGCGTTCGAGTTGCAGTTGCCGCTCCGAGCCGCTACTGATATCCCACTGGCGGATGATCTGGAAGGCGAAGGGTGCGGCGGCGGCGAGCATCGCGACGGACACCGCCGACGCCAGCAGCAGCGCGATGATCGCCGGCTGGAAGATCATGGCGCTACCAGCAGCCCGTCGCGCATGTCGACCACGCGATTCACGGCGGCGGATTCGACCACCAGCGGATCGTGGCTGGTCAGGATCACCGTGCGGCCTTCGGCGCCGAAGCTCTCCAGGATGGCCATGAATTCCTTGGCCAGCGCGGTGTCGAGATTGGCGGTCGGTTCGTCGGCGATCAGCACCTCGGGGTCGTTGATCAGCGCGCGGGCGATGGCGACGCGCTGTTGCTCGCCGCCGGATAGCCACTCGACCCGCGCGTCGCGGCGATGCGCCAGGCGCAGCCGTTCCAGCAGCGCCTCGGCGCGTGCGGCAAGCTCGCGGTGCGGCCGGCCGGTCGGGTAGGCGGGCAGCATCACGTTCTCGATCGCCGACAGGCCCTTGATCAGGTTGAACTGCTGAAAGACGAAGCCGAAGGTCTTGCGCCGGATATCGGTCAGGAAGCGTTCGGGCAGGCCGGAGATGTCGCGGCCGTGCAGCGTGACGCGGCCGCTGGTCGGGCGGGCGAGGCAGCCGATCAGCGTCAGCAGCGTCGTCTTGCCCGAGCCGCTCGGGCCGCGCAAGGCGGTGACCTGCTTCGCTTCGATGGCCAGCGAGATGCCCGAGAGCGCCCAGTACTCGTTGTGCTGGCCCTGGTTGAAGGCCTTTCTGACGTCGCGCAGTTCGATCATGAGCGCATCACCGCATCGGGGTCGGTCACGGCGGCACGCCAGATCGGCACCAGCACCGCGGCCATGTAGGGGAAGACCGTGAAGAAGAACAGCGTCGCGACCTGCAGGCCGTCGATCACGGGCACGAGGTCGAAGCGCGGGTAGAGCACGGCCCAGCCCTTGAGCACGGGGGCGAACAGCGGCGCGCCGAACTTGAAGACGTGCAGGTAGGCGCCGACGAAGCCGAGCAGGAAGGCGGTGAGCGAGATCAGGCCGCCTTCCCAGAGCTTCATCTTGATCACGTCGCCGGTCTCCCAGCCGATGGCCTTGAGGATGCCGATCTCGCGTTTCTCGTCGGCCGAAAGACCCGAAGCCTTTTCCCAGGCGAGGATGGCGAAGGCAAGGATGGACGCCGAGAGCAGGGCGAGCATGATGCCCTCGCGCCAGTCGAACAGCGAGGCGTAGGTGCGCTGCATCTCCTCGCGCAGGATGGGGCGGGAGTCGGGCAACTGTTTCGAGAGCTTGATGGCGATGTTGCGCACCTCGGCCGGGTTGGCGACCGAGAGCGCGATGTCGGTGTAGTGGCCGGCCGGGTAGGCGAAGAAGGCGCGGAAGTCCTCCTCGTTGATCAGCACCAGGTCGGCGCTGGCGAGTTCCGAGGCCTGCGGCAACACGTCGGCGACGACGAAGGAGAACAGTTCGCCCGAGTAGGAGCGGAAGGAGATGCCGGTGTTTTCGCTCATGCCGCGTTCGCGCGCCAGCGCCGGGCCGACCACCAGCGTGCCCTTGGCGATGCCGTTGTCGGGCGGCACCAGGAAGGTGTAGTTGGCCTTCACCACCGGGTCGTAGTAGTAGCCCCAGAGCCGGCCGCGCATCTCCTGCACGCCGCGTACGCGGCCGATGCGTTCGAGGTGGCCGGGCGGGATCAGGTCGTGACGGCCGGCAACGAGGCGCTGCAGCACGACTTCCGGCGCGCCTTCGAGGATGATCGCGGCCTCGCGGCGCAGCGCGTGCGCATAGAGCATCGCCGAGGCGAGCACGAACACCAGCAGCGCGTAGACGGCAAGCAGGCCCAGATTGCGCCCCTTGCGCCGCAGGAGCGACGCGAGGGTGAAATCAATCAGGCGTCTCTGTTTTGTGAACCAGGCGTTCATGGCGGGGCGGGATCAGGGAACCGCTGGGAAAGTGTTCGAGCGCCAGGGCATGGTCCTGGAAGGCCGAGTTCAGGTCGGCCTGGCTCGGGTGGCGCGTGTAGCGCGCTTCGGTGAACAGGGCGAGATCGGTGAGGCCGAGCTGCGCGGCCATGACGCGCATGGCGACCACTTCGTCGGCGCGGCGCTCGCGGCTCAGGTGCGCGTCGCCAAAGCAGGCGAGGAAGGCCAGCGCCAGCGTGACCAGAATGGCAGCGGCGCCGGTCGAAGGCCTCATTGCAGTTGCTTGCGGATGGCCGCGACGAGGTCGACGGTCGGCGTGCCGAGCGGGATGGTGGCCGCGAGCTTGCCGTCCGGCCCGACCAGGTAGGTATTGGCGGTGTGGTCGACCGCATACCTGCCGCTGGCGTCGGCCGGCTGGCGGACGTAGCCGGCGCCATAGGACTTGGCAACGGCGGCGATTTCCTCCGGCGTGCCGGTGACGCCGACCATGCCGGTGTGGAAGTAGGCAGCGTATTCCTTGAGCTTGGCCGGGCTGTCGCGCTCGGGGTCGACCGAGACCATGATCAGCCGCGTCTTCGCGCGTTCATCGGCGGAAAGTCCGATCAGCGCCTGCGCGCCGGCAGCCAGCGAGGCCGGGCAAACGTCCGGGCAGTTCGTGTAGCCGAAGAAGACCAGCAGCACGTTGCCGCGCAGGGCCCTGGTGTCGACGGGGCCGTCAGCCGATTGCAGGACGAAATCGCCGCCCCTGGGCCGGTCGGCAGCGGCTTGCCGGTCGCCGCAGCCGGCAAGGCCAAGGGCAATGAGGCAGATGAGGAAGGGGCGGCGCAACATGGCGGTGTTCGAGACTGAGCGTGAGATTACACGAAAAAAAGCGCGCCACAGGGGCGCGCGACCATACTCGCTATGGGTGCGTGAATGTGAGGTGATCAGATCCGGCTGGCGGCGCGCATCAGGGCGCCGCGCAGCGCCAGGGTAACGCTGGACGCCATGCCGACGCGCTGGGCGACGGCCGGCAGGATGATCATCGAGGCAAGCGCGAAGCCGGCGCCCAGCAGCAGGGCCGGTAGCTCGGAAGATTCGGTCGTCGTTTCTGTCGAGGGCTGGGGGTTCATGTCGGCCTCCTCTCTGGGGTCGATGCCATCCTACCTGCGCCATGCGGCGCGACAAGGCGACAAATTGTCGCAGGGGGGTTTGCACCCCTGGCTATTGGACGAAAATGCCCATCCCTAACCGAGCAATTACGCCACTTTGACGCCAGGATTCAGTTGCAGCGACCCCCTGATCGCCACCGAGCCGCCGGTGCGACGCGCATTGCGCTTCACGGTCATTCTGGCAGCGCACGTCGCGGTGCTGTGGGGCGGCTTCGAGCTGGCCAGCCGGCCCGAAGTACGCCAGGCCGCGCAGGAGATCATGGTGCGGCTGATCGAGGCGCCACCGTCCGTCCAGGAGGTGAAGCTGCCGGAGCCGGCGCCGCCGCGCCCGCAGCCGGTGCGGCGCGAGACGCCGATCCAGGCGCCGCAGCCGGTGCTGACCGCCGCGCCGGAGGCGCCAGCCCCCGCTGTCGCGATCGCCCCGCCACCGCCGGCCCCGGTGGCGGAGGCCGCACCCCCGGCGCCGCCCGTGGTCACCGCCGCCCGCTTCGACGCGGACTACCTTTCCAATCCGAAGCCGCACTATCCGACCGCCTCGCGCCGCCTCGGCGAGGAAGGCAAGGTACTGCTGCGGGTGAAAGTCAGTCCCGGTGGCGCGCCCATGGTGGTCGAGATAAAGCATTCCTGCGGCTTCGGCCGCCTGGACGAGGCCGCCAAGGCCGCCGTCGAACGCTGGAAGTTCGTGCCGGCCCGCCGCGGTGACGAAGCCATCGAATCCTGGGTCTCCGTGCCCGTCGTGTTTTCCCTGCAAGCCTCGTAGGAGTCGTCATGCAATCACAGCTCGGTCTCGCCCACTTCTGGTCCCAGGGCGACTTCGTCACCCACGCCGTCGCCATCCTGCTGCTGCTGCTGTCGGTGTCGTCGTGGATGGTCATCGTCGGCCGCGGTGTCTGGCAGTGGAAGACCAATCGCTGCTTCGAGCACGCCATGAGTGCCTTCTGGTCGGCCGAGTCGCTGGATCGAGCCGTCGAGGCCATCAAGGCCGAGGACAGCAGCGGTGTGTTCGCGCACATGGCGGCGGCCGGCGCGGCGGCGGCCCAGGCGCACGCGCAGCACGGCGCGCGCGGCATCGGTGCCGGCGTCAGCCAGAGCGAATCGGTGACGCGCGCCCTGCGCAGCCAGATCGTGCGCACCCAGGCCGGCATCGAGCAGGGCCTGACCTTCCTCGCCTCGGTGGGTTCGACCTCGCCCTTCATCGGCCTGTTCGGCACGGTGTGGGGCATCTATCACGCGCTGGTCGGCCTCTCCGGCGCGACGCAGGTGGTGCTCGACAAGGTGGCCGGCCCGGTCGGCGAGGCGCTGATCATGACCGCCGCCGGCCTGTTCGTCGCCATCCCCGCCGTGCTGGCCTACAACGCGCTGACGCGCGGCAACCGCATCGTCATGGCGCAGCTCGATGGCTTTGCCCACGACCTGCACGTCTACCTCACCACCGGCGCCCGCAGCGGCAGTGTCCAGCCGGTACCGGCCGGCCAACTGGCGCGGGCAGCCTGACCATGGCCTTCGGCGGATTCGACGACAAGCCGGGCGTCTCGCCCATGGCCGAGATCAACACCACGCCGCTGGTCGACGTGATGCTCGTGCTGCTGGTGATTTTCATCATCACCGCGCCGCTGTTCCATCAGGCGGTGCCCATCGACCTGCCCAGGGTCGATGCGACCAAACTCGAAGACAAGCCGCAGGTCATCCAGCTTGCCATCGATGAGGGCGGCACCCTCTTCTGGAACGGCGAGGCCATCCACCGCGATACCTTGTCGGGCCGCTTCGAGGCCGCGCGCATCGAGAACCCCGAACTGCACCTGCGCGCCGACCGCAACGTGCGCTACGAGAAGGTCGCCGACGTGATGGCCGCCGCGCAGGCCGCCGGCATCGTCAAGATCGCCTTCGTGACGGAGCCGGTGAAGCGCTGATCGACGAGCGGAAATGTCAGTCGTGGCGGTACGCCGCCATAGGCAATCGGGCATAATCCGTCGGCATGTTTCTGGCGTTTCCTCTCAACAGCAAGCCCGACTGGCGCAATCCGCCTTGGATGACGATCCTGCTGGTCGTCGTCAACTGCGCGATTTTCTTCGGCTGGCAGGAGCCCGAAGATAAGGCGTGGGACAAGGCAGCGGAGTACTACGTCAAGTCCGATTTGCCGCGCCTGGAGTTGCCGCGCTACGTCGAGCATCTGCGAAAGCGGGATGAAAAGCGCGCCCGCGAGGCGGCCGAGCGCATCGAGGCGGCGCTGGCTCGCGGCCGTGCCGAGTTGGGCCTGCGTTTCATGGAGTGGGACCAGGGTTTCGTCGAGGCCCTCAATATGGGTCGCGTGATTGCCGCGGACGATCCCGATTATCCGCGCTGGCGCGAGCAGCGCGCACGCTTCGAGCAACTGAAGCCGCCGCCCTTTACCCACCGATGGGCTTCCAATCCCGCGGACTGGCGGCCGGTGACCATGGTGACTGCGGCCTTCCTGCACGGCTCGATCGGACACTTGATCGGCAACATGGTCTTCCTGTTCGCCTTCGGCTACACGGTGGAACTGGCGCTGGGGCGCTGGCGCTATCTGGCTTTCTACCTGCTGGCCGGTTGCGCCGGCGAGGTCGGCGATCTGCTCGCCCGCTGGGGTTCGCCGGTCATCGGGCTTGGCGCCTCGGGCGCGATCTCCGGGTTGATGGCCATGTACGCCATGATCTATGGTCGGCGGCGCATCCGCTTCTTCTACCAGTTGCTGTTCTATTTCGACTACGTCAAGGCGCCGGCCATCATCCTGCTGCCGGCATGGATCGCCCACGAGTTGCTCCAGCAGTGGCTCAACCCGGCGGGCGGCGTGGCCTACATGGCGCACGCCGGTGGCCTGATCGGCGGCGCGCTGCTGCTGGCCCTGAACAAGCGGCTTTCTCCGCAATCGATGAAAGCGCCGCCGGAAGCGCCGGCCGACGACGGGTTCGCCGCTGAACGGCTCAAGGCCGAATCCGCGCTGAAGGCCATGAAACTGGATGCCGCGCGCGAGTCCTATGCCCGCCTGGCGGCGCTGCGCCCGTCGGACCGGGATGCGCTGGGCAAGTACTTCAACCTTGCCAAACTGGCGCCGGATGGGGAGCACTTCCACGAAGCCGCACGCCGGGTCTTCGCGCTGGAAGGCGACGACCCGCCGACGCTGCAACTGGTGCATGACGCGTTCCGCGACTACTGGTCGTCCGCCAAGCCGCGGCCGCGCCTGAGCGAAGAGCAGATGGCGCGGCTGGCGACCCGCTTCGCGCGCTTCGGACAGTTGGGCGACGCCGAGCGCCTGGCCCGGCTGCTTCTGAGCCAGGCTCCCGACCATCACGGACTGCCTTCCGTGCTGCTGGCACTGGTGCGCGGCGAACTGGAGCGCAACGGCCGCGAGCGCGCCGCGGAGCACAGTCGGACCCTGGCGGCGCGCTTCGGCGGCTCGGCCGAGGCTCGGATCGCGGCGGAACTGGCTGGCTGACCCGGCGTCAACCCGCCTGAGCCGCCAGCCGATCGAGCGCGCGGAGGAACACGTCGGCCTCGGCGGCCAGTGGGTGTTCCGGGTATTTCTGGAGCAGGCCACGCAGGATGGCACCCGCCATGTCGTCCTTCCGGTAGTGCTCGCTCATGATGCGCGCCGCAAGCATATAGACGCCCGGTATGTCCGGATGACGTGGATTCTGCTTGTCGAAACCATGCACGAGCGACAGCGCGAGCACCGGATCACGCCGCCGATAGGCCTGCTCGGCCAGCTTGAGCAGATGCCCCGGCTGTTCGGGCCGGAACCCGCCGTCCAAATCGCGCAGGCGCTGGAACAGATCGAAGCCCTGGTCGTCGCGGCCGAGGCGCAGCAGGGTGGCAAGATAGCGCTGGCCGTGCTCCAGCGCGCGCGGCTTCTTGTCCGCCAGCAGCAACAGCTTGTGGTAGCGCTCCTGCGCCGTGAGGTTCTCCGGCTCCTGGCGTTGCTGCTCGTAGGCGGCATCCAGCGCGCCATCGAGATCGCCGGCGGCTACCCTGGCGGCCACCGCCTCGGCGACCGGGTCGGCCTGGGCGGCGGTTTTTCCATCCCGTCCGCCGCGCCGTGCGCCCCGCTTCTCCTGCTCGGAAAAATCGACCTTCACTTCGATTCCCAGTTCCCGGTGGTACTGGTAGAGGGCGTAACCCATCATGTTGAAGGCGATCAGGTTGAAATAGAGGAAGGCGAGATTGAGCAGCGGCACGGCCAGCCAGCCACCCATGAAGGGCGCCAATAGCGGCGAGGCGGCGACCACGCCGCCCGACAGAAACATCAGGAATATGAACAGCGCCAGATAGGCGCGACCGACGGTGCGCATGATCGATATCCAGAGCAGCGGGTTCATGCCCTGGAAAAGGCTGTTGGTCACCGAGAGCGCCATGATGCTGGCCGGCATTGCCACCACGACGAACAGGTTCATCACCCAGCCCAGCATTGGGCTGATGCCCGTCGCGAAACCGACGGGAATGGCCCAAAGGAAGATCACGGCCAAGAGCTTCCAGGGCAGATTGACGCGGTCGGGGTCAGGCTCCTGGTGCGCTTGCTCTTCCGCTGTGAGCAGGCCCCGCGAGGTCCCGTCCATCACCGTGAAGGCGTGGCGCAAGGCGGCGAGCCAGATCAGTCCCTCCACCAGGATGTAGTCGAACGGCCTTGGCACGGGCAGAATCGGCGCCAGCAGGCTCGCCAGCGCCAGCGGCACGATGGCGATCAACGTGCCGAACTGCAGAGGAAACAGGAAGAACTTCGGCAGGCGCAGCCAGAATGGCAGGATCCGGCTGTCGTCGTGGATGATAAGTTCCTGCTGCAAGGCGATCTCCCTGCTTGTTGTCATGTTATGCGGCGAGATTACCAGATTTGCATAGCTGGCACCGTGCTGACAAAGTCAATCGTGGCGACCCGCCACTTGGGGGCGACTGCGACACCATGTCGCAGGGTCGATGGAAGTCGGCTGCCTAGAATCTGCGCAGCCATTCTTCTACTACTTTCGCCATCATGAAAACCACCCGTCTGCCCATCGCGCTGGCCATAGCCGCCTTGCCGTTCGCTTTGCATGCCCAGGAAAACACGCTCGCCCCGGTTGTCGTCACCGCGCCGCAGATGAGCGATCCGCTCGTCGTGGTCACCGATCCCAAGGCGCCGCAGGTACCCGTGCCCGCCAACGACGGCGCCAGCTTCCTGAAGAACATTCCCGGTTTCAACGTCATCCGCAAGGCCGGTACCGACGGCGATCCGGTGCTGCGCGGCCTGGCCGGTTCGCGCCTGAACGTGCTGCTCGACGGCGCCGAGTTCCACGGCGGCTGCGGCATGCGCATGGACCCGCCGACCGCCTATGTGTTCCCCGAGGTCTACGACAAGGTCACCGTGATCAAGGGGCCGCAGACCGTGCGCTACGGCAACGGCAATCTGGCCGGCGTGGTGCTGTTCGACCGCGAGGCGAAGCCCTTCGTCGAAAGCGGCCTGCGTGGCGTCGTCAGTACCATGGCCGGTTCCTGGGGCCGCCTCGACGGCATGGGCGACGTCACCTGGGGCACGCCCGACTACTACGTGCGCGGCAATGCCACCTATTCTGACTCCGACGACTACAAGGACGGCGACGGCAACAAGGTGCATTCCGCCTTCAACCGCAAGAGCGTCAACGCCATGGGCGGCTGGACGCCCGACCAGAACACCCGCCTGGAACTTTCCGCCGTGCGCAGCGAGGCCGAAGCCGCCTATGCCGACCGCACGATGGATGGCGTGGTCTTCGATCGCGAGGGCTGGGGCGTCCGTTTCGAGAAGAAGCGCATCTCCGAGATCCTGCGCAAGGTCGAGGCGCAGTACAACTACGACTACATCGACCACGTGATGAACAACTACTCGCTGCGCACGCGCACGGGCAACTACATGTGGAACAATCCCGACCGCGAAACGCAAGGCCTGCGTGCCAGCGCCGACCTGGGCCTCAGCGCGGCTGCCGTGCTGACCGTCGGCGTCGATCGCCAGGAAAACGAGCACACCCTGCGCACCTACAGCGGCGCCACGCTGGTCAGCGTCGAATCCCGGCCGCGCATCAGGGATCTGTCGGCCACCACCACCGGCGTATTCGGCGAACTGACCTATGCGCTGGCCGACCAGCAGCGCGTGATCGGCGGCCTGCGTTCCGACCGTTACGACGCAAAGCGCTACAACTCGGCCACCGGGGCGTTCATGGCCGGCGCCGACGAGAACCTCGCCGGCGGCTTCGTCCGCTACGAGAATGATTTCAGCGCCGCCGCCACCGCCTACCTCGGCATCGGTCGCGGCCAGCGCGCCATGGACCACTGGGAGGCGACGACCTACAACGGCCTGATGGCCACCCGGCAGCTCGATCCCGAAACCAACAACCAGGTCGATGCCGGCCTGCTCTGGCACCAGGGCGACCTGAGCGGTTCCCTGTCGGCCTACTACTCGAAGATCGACGACTACGTGCTGACCCATTCGCACCTGGCGTCGACCGGCATCGGTCCCTGCCCGACCGGCACGCCAATGCTGGGCATGGGGGCGACGGCGACCTACAACTGCGCGTTCAACGTCGACGCCACGCGCTACGGCCTCGAGGCCGACGCGGCCTGGCGCTTCGCCGACAACTGGACGATGCGCGGCAGCTATGCCTACGTCCATGCCGACAACGACAGCATGGGCGTGCCGCTGGCGCAGACGCCGCCGCAGGAACTGCGCATGGGCCTCGACTACGGCGCCGGCCCGCTCACCGTCGGCAGCCTGCTGCGCATGGTCGGCCGCCAGGATCGCGTGCATGTCGGCTACGGCAACATCGTTGGGCAGGACCTCGGCGCCTCGGCGGGCTTCGCGACGCTGGCGCTGTACAGTTCCTACCGGATCACCAAGGCCACCCAGTTGTCGGGCGGCATCGACAACGTGTTCGACCGGACCTATGCGGAGCACATCAGCCGCGCCGGCGCCAATGTCTCCGGCTACAACCCGCCAACGACGAGGGTCAATGAGCCCGGGCGCTTCCTCTGGGTCAAGCTGAACCTGGCGCTGAACTGAGCGCTGGCGTCGGCGCCGTTGCCGACCTAAGCTGTAACGTCGACCAGACCACCGGGCGGGCGCCCCGTGGCGAAGGCATGACCGGATTTTAAGAAAGGATATCCCATGCTATCCGATTCCGCCGTCACGACGATGCTGCCGGTCATGGACATGGAACGTGCGCGCGCCTTTTACGAGGGCTGCCTGGGCCTGAAGCCCGGTGGCTTTCGGCCTGACGGCAAGTTCGTCTACGTGGTTGCCGGCAGCACGCTTGCACTGTTCCCGAAACCGGAAGGGACCAAGGCCGACCATACGGCGATCAGCTTTCGAGTTGGCGACATTGCTGCCAGTATCAAGGAGTTGACGCGCGCCGGGGTCGTGTTCGAGGACTATGACTTTCCCGGACTGAAGACCGTCGAACATGTCTGCGTGCTCGGCGCCGAGAAGGCGGCGTGGTTCAAGGACACTGAGGGCAACTACCTCTGCCTTCACGAAGACATTCCGCGGGCGTAGTGCGCCTCAGTCGTCCGCGAGGTGCTGGCGCAGCGAGATGCTGGCGCCGAGCCAGCCGAGGCCGGCGGCGGCGATCAGCAACAGCGCGGAATCGATGGCGGAAAGCGGCCGCAGCGCAAAGTCGAGACTGTAGAGCCGCGCCAGGTCGGTGATCGGCGCGCTGAGCCACCAGGTGGCAGCGGCGACGATACCCCAGGCGACGATGCCGCCGGCGAGGCCGAGCAGGATGCCGAAATAGTGGAAAGGCCGGCGGATGAAGGCGTCGGTGGCGCCGAGCAGGCGCGACAACTCGATTTCGGCACGGCGCGTCATCACTTGCAGGCGGATGGTATTGAAGGTGATGGCGACCAGGCCGACACCGAGCAGCAGCGCCAGCAGCACGACGCCGGTGCGGCCGATCTTGAGCAGCGCGGCGAGGCGGCGTGCCCAGTCGGAGTCAAGCTGCACCTGGGCGACTTTGGGCCACTTGCGGAATTCTGCGGCCAGCTTCTCCATCGCTTCGGGACGGTCGTCCTCGGGCAATACCGTGATGGCGTCGGGGAAGGGATTGCGCGGCAGGGCCTCGATGACGTCGGCCAGCCCCTCGCGGGACTTCATGCGCGTGAGCGTCTCGTCGCGCGGGATGAGCTTGAATACCTTGACGCCGGGATGTTCCTTGAGCCGCGCCTGCAACTCCTGGCCGGCGCGCTTGTCGGCATCGAGCTCGAGGAACATGGAGATCTGCGGCGTCGGCGCCGAATTGCGGGCGAGCTGCATCACGTTGGCGACCAGCATCTGGCCGCCGGCCGGCAAAGCCAGGGCGACGCCGATGGCCAGCAGCGACAGCAGGGTATTGACCGGCGAGGCGGCCAGCCGCCGCAGCGCCGTGCGGAAGGCATCGCCGTGCTGGCTCAGCCAGACGCTCATTGTAGCCTCCCATGGTCGAGCACCAGGCGCCGCGCGGTCGGGAACAGGCCGTTGTCGTAGGTGGCGATCAGCACGGTGACGCCCACGGCATGAAATTCCCGGAAGATGCGCGCCACGTCGGCCGCTGTCTCGGCGTCGAGGTGGGCGGTGGGTTCGTCGGCCAGCAGCAGGTTGGGGCGGCCGACCACGGCGCGGGCGATGGCGAGACGCTGCTGCTCGCCGCCGGAGAGCATGATGGGCATGGCGCGCTGGCGTTCGAGCAGGCCGACCTTGTCGAGCGCCGCCTGCGCGCGGCGCCTGGCTTCGTGGGGCGGGAAGCCGGAGATGGTCAGCGGCAGCAGGACGTTCTCGAAGGCGTTGCGGTCGAAGAGCAGCTTCTGGTCCTGGAATACCACGCCGAGGTTGCGGCGCAGGTAGGGAATGGCGCTGCGCTTGAGGCTGCCGACGTTCTGGCCGTGCACCAGCACGGCGCCGCCGGTCGGCCGCTCCATGGCGGAGATGAGTTTCAGCAGCGTCGACTTGCCGGCGCCGGAATGGCCGCCGACGGTGACGAGTTCGCCGTCGGCGATCTCGAAGCTGACGTCGGCCAGGGCATTCATGCCCGGCGGGTAGCGCTTGCTGGCGTGATCGAACTTGATCATGGTTCGAAGAGGGCGTCGACGAACTCGGCAACCCGGAAGGGCTGCAGGTCGTCGATGCCTTCGCCGACGCCGATGTAGCGGATGGGCTTCGGGCATTGCCGTGCGATGGCCGCCAGCACGCCGCCCTTGGCGGTGCCGTCGAGCTTGGTGACCACCAGGCCCGTGACGCCGGCCGCCTTGTCGAAGGCCTTCACCTGCGCAATGGCGTTCTGGCCGATGTTGGCGTCGAGTACCAGGATGACTTCGTGCGGGCCGCTGGCCTCGGCCTTCTGGATCACGCGCCGCACCTTGGCGATTTCCTCCATCAGGTTGAGCTGCGTCGGCAGGCGGCCGGCCGTGTCGGCCAGCACCACGTCGATGCCGCGTGCCTTGGCGGCCGCGATGGCGTCGAAGATCACCGCCGCCGGGTCGCCGGATTCCTGGGCGACGACCGTGACGTCGTTGCGACGGCCCCACTCGGCGAGCTGCTCGCGGGCGGCGGCGCGGAAGGTGTCGCCCGCCGCCAGCAGCACCGACTTGCCCTGGCCCTGGAAGTGCTTGGCGAGCTTGCCGATCGAGGTCGTCTTGCCGGCGCCATTGACGCCGGCGATCATGATCACGAACGGCTTGTGGGTCGAGATGTCGAGCGGCTGCTCGAGCGGCGCGAGGATGCCGGTGAGCAGTTCGATCAGTGCCTGGCGCAATTGCTCGGGCGTTTCGAGCTTCTGCTGCCTGACGCGCGCCTTGAGTTCGTTGAGCAGCCACTGCGTGGCGTCGACACCGCAGTCGGCCATCAGCAGGGTCGACTCGAGTTCCTCGATCAGCTCGTCGTCGATCCTGCCACGGCGGAACATGCCGCCCAGTTGGCCGCGCGTCTTCGCCAGGCCGGCCTTGAGGCGATCTGTCCAGGAGGCAGTCTTGCCTGCCTCCTCGTTCTTCTTCAGGAAACCAAACATGGGGATGGGTGTCGTAAGCTGGGCCGGGTTATCATCGCCGGCGAAGAAAAGTCATTTTAACAGAAGCCCTTACATCGACATGAAGAGAGCCTTGTGGTTTGCTGCACTGCTCACGGCCGGCAGTGCAAGTTCCAGCGTATCGGCCAATCCCTACGAGAAGCAACTGAGCAACGGCATGCGCGTGATCGTCAAGGAGGACCACCGCGCGCCGACTGCGGTCCATATGGTCTGGTACCGCGCTGGCGCCATGGACGAGCAGGACGGCTATTCCGGCGTTGCCCACGTCCTTGAACACATGATGTTCAAGGGCACGTCGACGGTGAAGGGCGGCGAATTCAACCGCATCGTCGCCGAGGCGGGCGGCCGCGACAACGCCTTCACCAGCCTTGACTACACCGCCTATTTCCAGATTGTGCCGAACACGGCGCTGCCGAGGATGATGGAGCTGGAAGCCGATCGCATGGCCAACCTGCGCCTGACGGCTGCCGACTTCGCCTCGGAATTGAAGGTGGTGATGGAGGAGCGCCGCACGCGTACCGAGGACAATCCGCAGGGACTGGTGTATGAGGCGCTCAACGCGACGGCCTATCGCGCCCATCCCTACCGGCGGCCGATCATCGGCTGGATGAACGACCTGGAAAACATGACATGGCAGGACGCGCACGACTGGTACCGACGCTGGTACGTGCCGAACAACGCCTACCTGCTGGTGGTCGGCGACGTCGATCACGCCAGGGTATTCCGCGATGCCGAGCGTACTTACGGCCGCGTCAAGGCGCGTGCGCTGCCGGTCAGGAAGCCGCAGAAGGAACCGGCGCAGACCGGCGTCAAGCGCGTGACGGTGAAGGCGCCGGCCAAGCTGCCGTATATCGCCATGGCCTGGAAGGTGCCGCGCCTGAAAGACGTCGAACACGACCGCGAGCAGTACGCGCTGGAAGTGCTGGCCGGCGTGCTGGACGGCAACGACGCGGCACGCCTGTCGAAGAGCCTGGTGCGCAGCCAGAAGCTTGCCCAGTCGGCAGGCGCCGGCTACGACGGCACGGTGCGCGGCGAGGCGATGTTCATCCTCGACGGCCAGCCGGCCGAGGGCCGCACGGTGGCCGAACTGGAGGCGGCGTTGCGCGCCGAGTTGCAGCGCGTCGCCGACGAAGGCATCACCGCCGACGAACTGGCGCGGATCAAGACCCAGGTGATCGCCGGCGAGGTCTACAAGCGCGACTCGATGATGGCGCAGGCGATGGAGATCGGCCGCTTCGAGGCCAGCGGCTTCAGTTGGCGCGACTACGACAAACTGCTGGAGAAGATTCGCGCCGTCACTGCCGAGGAGGTGCAGGCGGTGGCGAAGAAGTATTTCGGCGACGATACCCTGACCGTCGCGGTGCTCGATCCGCAGCCGATCGACGAGAGCCAGCCCAAGAAGAAGTCAGCCGTGCCGGTACGCCACTGAGGGAGCGACAAATGAGAATCCTGCTTGCTGCGCTCGTCATGGCGCTGTCCGCCGCCGCCCATGCCGGCGTCAAGATCGAACACTGGGTGGCGCCGTCCGGCGCCCGCGTCTATTTCGTCGAAACCCATGACCTGCCCATCCTCGACGTCGAGGTGGATTTCTCCGCCGGCAGCGCCTACGATCCGCCCGGCAAGGCGGGCCTGGCGGGCCTGACCGCCAACCTGCTCGACGGCGGTGCGGGCGATCTCGACGAGGAAGCGATCTCCGCCCGGCTGGTCGACATCGGCGCCAGGATGGGCGGCGTTGCCGAGTCAGATCGGGCGGGCGTCACGCTGCGTACGCTGGCCTGGCCGAAGGAACGCGCTGCGGCGCTGGCCCTGCTGCAGTTGGTGCTCGCCCGGCCGACTTTCCCCGAGGCCGTGGTGGCGCGCGAGAAGGCGCGCAGTATCGCCGCGATCCAGGAAGCCGATACGCGGCCGGATGCGATCTCCGCCAAGCGCTTTGCTGCGGCGATCTATCCCGATCATCCCTATGGCGTCAGCGCAACCGTCGAGAGCGTCGGCCGCCTCGGTCGCGACGACCTGGCGGCGTTCCACCGTGACCACTATTCGGCCAGGCGGGCGGTGGTGTCCATTATCGGTGACGTGTCGCGCGCCGAGGCCGAACGGATCGCCCAGTCGTTGACCGAAGCGCTGCCGGCCGGGCTGCCCGAAGCGCCGCTGCCGGACGTGAAGCTGCCGACCGCCGCGACGATCAAGGTGGCGCACCCGGCAGCGCAGAGCCACATTCACGTCGGCCTGCCGGCGGTGAGGCGCGGCGATCCGGACTACTTCGCACTGCTGGTCGGCAACTACAGCCTGGGCGGCGGTGGCTTCGTCTCGCGCTTGATGAAGGAAGTGCGCGAGAAGCGCGGTTACGCCTACAGCGTCTATTCCTACATCGCGCCGAGGAAGCTCGAAGGGCCGTTCGAGATGGGCATGCAGACCAAGCGCGAGCAGGCCGGCGATGCGCTCAAGGTGGCCAACGACGTGCTGGCCGGCTTCATCAAGGGCGGCCCGACCGAAGCCGAACTGGCCGCGGCCAAGAAGAACCTGATCGACGGCCTGGGCCTGCGCATCGACAGCAACGCCAAGCTGCTCGGTTATCTGGCGACCATCGGCTTCTTCAACTTGCCGCTGAGCTATCTCGACGATTTCCCGGCCAGGGTGGCGGCGGTGACGGCGAAGGGCGTGCGCGAGGCCTTCGCCCGGCACGTCAAGGCGGAGCACCTGGTGACCGTGATCGTCGCTGCCGATTGATGTCGCGCGTTCGCATCACCGGCGGCGAGTGGCGCAGCCGCCTGATCAAGGTGATCGATGCGCCCGGCCTGCGGCCGACGCCCGACCGGGTGCGCGAGACCCTGTTCAACTGGCTGGGTCAGGACGTGAGCGGCCTGACCTGCCTCGACCTGTTTTCCGGCAGCGGCATTCTCGGTTTCGAGGCCGCTTCGCGCGGGGCGGCCAAGGTCGTCATGGTCGAGTGGGACAGGCGCGTTGCCGCCACCCTGCACGAGAACGCCGAAACCCTGGGCGCGGCTCGGCTGGAGTTGGTGCGGGCGGATGCGTTAGAATTCGCCGCCTTGGCAGCCCGACAGGGCCGCCGCTTCGACCTGGCGTTTCTCGATCCGCCCTATCGGCAGAATTGGCTGGACAAGCTCTGGCCGCTCCTGACGCCGATCATGGCGCCCCACGGGAAGGTCTATGTCGAGGCGGAATCCGCCGTGGCGCCGCCGGCGCCGTGGCGGGTGACGCGGCAGGGCAAGGCCGGCCAGGTCTTCTATCACTTGCTGGAACGTGCATGAACAGCAGAGTCGCCGTCTATCCGGGCACCTTCGATCCGCTCACCCGCGGCCACGAGGACTTGGTGCGCCGCGCCTGCAAGATGTTCGACCGCGTGGTGGTCGGCATCGCCGAAAGCCGCACCAAGAAGCCCTGTTTCTCCCTCGCGGAGCGGGTCGAGATGGCACGCGAGATCCTGGCGCCGATTACCAATGCCGACGTTATTGGTTTCGATGGCCTGCTGATGAACTTCCTGCGCCAGCAGGGGGCGACTGTTATCATTCGCGGCCTGCGGGCGGTCTCCGACTTCGAATACGAGTTCCAGATGGCGGGCATGAACCGCAACCTGTATCCGGATGTCGAAACCGTGTTCCTGACGCCCGGTGAGCAGTACATGTTCATCTCAGCGACCATGGTGCGCGAAATCGCATCCCTGGGCGGTGACGTAGCAAAGTTCGTTCAGCCGATGGTGGGGGCCCGGTTGGCGAAGAAGTTCAACTTAAATACTTGAGAAAGGTAAGCGGCCATGGCCCTGATCATCACCGACGAATGCATCAATTGCGACGTTTGCGAACCGGAGTGCCCCAATAACGCGATTTCGCAGGGCGACGAGATTTACATCATCGATCCCGCCAAATGCACCGAATGCGTCGGCCACTTCGACACGCCGCAGTGCCGCGAAGTCTGCCCGGTCGATTGCATCCCCGGCGACCCCGCCCATGTCGAATCCCA